>NZ_JBANBA010000033.1:0-81061 GCF_059803475.1 Bradyrhizobium sp. UFLA05-89
TGCCGATCTCGAACTGGCCCGGAAGGCCTACGATATCCTCAATCCGCATCCGCTCAAGACGTTCAGCGACAAGGTCGCGCTGAAGACCAACCCGGCCGAGATGCAACTGGCGAAGTCCTACATCAACTGCACCGAGGATACTGCGCTGCCGCACGGCTATCCCTGGCATCCGCGGTTGTCGGAGAAGCTCGGGCTGTTCCGCCTGCTTCAGGTGCCGGGCAGCCATGAATTGTGCTTCTCCGATCCGGCCCGGCTGGCGCGAGCGATCATGGAAGCAGGACGGGACTGACGCGCGTCCGTCAAAAGCGAGACGACCTTCGGCAACTGCTCGCGCCGCCGGCTCCGGCGGCACGGCCCTTGCTTGGTCGCAAACGAATTCAGATCGGTGGAAGCAACCCTGCTTGTCACGTGTGGCTCCCCGCCATACGCTGCCCTATCGGCAGCCGCCATCTGGTTTCGTTTGCGTCAGGTCAGGAGAACAGCGAATGGTTCACGTCTCGCGCCGGAAACTGCTTCAGCTTGCGGCTGTTGCGCCATCGGCACTTCCCGTTGCATGGACGTCGCTTGCATCTGCCGCGGGCGGAAAGAAGGTCCTGACTGCGGTAATGCAATCGGACCTTCGCGTCACCGATCCCGGCTTTACGACGGCCATCATCACCCGCGACCATGGCTACATGGTCTACGATACGCTACTCGGCATCGACTCCAGCTTCAAGGTGCGGCCGCAGATGGCCGACTGGACGATCTCCGCGGACAAGCTGACCTACACATTCACGTTGCGCGACGGCCTGAAATGGCACGACGGAGCGCCGGTGACGGCAGAGGACTGCGTCGCCTCGCTGAAACGCTGGGGCGTGAGCGTCGACGGCATGGCGCGCAAGCTGATGGACTTCACGGCAGGCATCGAGGCTCCCGACGCCAAAACGATCGTCCTCAAGCTGAAGGAGCCCTATGGCCTCGTGCTGGAGACGATCGCCAAGCCATCGTCGATCTGCGCCTTCATGATGCCCAAGCGACTTGCGGAGACCCCGATCAGCAAACAGATTCCGGAGCAGATCGGCTCCGGCCCGTTCAGGTTCGTGGCTGCCGAATTCCAGCCCGGCGTGAAAGCCGTTTACGAAAAGAACACCGACTACGTGCCGCGCAAGGAGCCGGCCGAATGGACATCGGGCGGCAAGGTGGTGAAGGTCGACCGTGTCGAGTGGCTGACGATGCCGGACGCCCAGACCGCGCTCAACGCGCTGCAATCCGGCGATGTCGATTTCGTTGAAACGCCGCCGTTCGACCTGCTGCCTGTGCTCGAGTCCAACCCGGACATCAACATCGCAATCCTGAACAAATTCGGCTTCCAATCATTCGGCCGGATGAACTTCCTGCATCCGCCGTTCGACAATGTGAAGATCCGCCGCGCCGCGATGCTCGCCATCAACCAGAAGGACGTGCTCGATGCGCAGATCGGCAACCCCAAATACTACAAGCTCTGCGGCGCATTCTTCATTTGTGACACCCCGTTCGCCAGCGACGAGGGCGGCGAGAGCCTGATCAAGGGCAACGGCATGGCGGAAGCCAAGAAGGCCTTGGCCGAGTCCGGCTACGACGGCACGCCCGTCGTGATCCTGGCGCCGGGCGATCAGATCCTGCTGAAAGCCCAGCCGATCGTGGTCGCACAGCTCCTGCGCGAGGCCGGCTTCAAGGTCGATCTTCAGGCGATGGACTGGCAGACCGTGGTCACCCGCAGGGCCAACCAGAAGCCGCCGAAGGAAGGCGGCTGGAACATGTTCTTCACCTACCAGGGCGCCGCCGACTCGATGAACCCGCTCGTCAATGGCGCGATGGTCGGCAAGGGCAAGGAGGGTGGCTGGTTCGGCTGGTCCGAGGATCCCAAGCTCGAGCAACTGCGCGACGCCTTTGCCCGCGCCACCTCGCCGGAAGAGCAGAAGAAGATCGCGCTCGAGGTGCAGAAGGAGGCCTACGATCAGGTGATCTACGTCCCGCTCGGCCAATTCCAGGCGCCGAGCGCATGGCGCAAATCGCTCACCGGCGTGATCGACGGCCCGGCTACGCCGATGTTCTGGAATGTGGACAAGAATGAATGAGCTTCGCTCCTCGCCACGCTCTTGCGGGGAGAGGCGAAAATCTCACCCTACTTCGGATGCCACCAACGGCCGCCGATGACGACGCCCTCGGACACGATTTTCTGGCTACCCGTCAGGTGCTCGTCGACAACGTCGACATAATCGAACTGCCCTTCGCGAACCGTGATCAGCGTGGCGTCGCCGACGCTGCCTACCTTGAGGCTGCCGAGCTCGGGGCGGCGCAGCGCCATCGCGGCGTTGACGGTCGAGGCAGCGACCACGTCGGACAGCGACATCCCCATGCACAAGAATTTCGACATGGTCGTCACCTGATCGAAGGCCGGACCGTCGATGCAGAGCAAATGAATGTCGGAGGAGATGGTGTCCGGATAGAAACCGTTCGCCAGCATCGCGCGGGCGGTCTTGAAGGCGAACGAACCCTTGCCGTGGCCGATGTCAAAGATCACACCGCGCTCGCGCGCCTCCAGCACCACCTTCTTGACCGTGCCTTGCGCGGTCGCCGGCGTATTCGGGAACGGCCGGAAGGCATGGGTGAGCACGTCGCCCGGGCGCAGCCGCGCGAGCACCTCTTCATAGCTCGGCGGCGGATGGTCGATATGCGCCATCAGGGGCATGCCGACCTCTTCGGCCACTTCGAGCGCGATGTCGAGCGGCACGATCCCCGAAGTACCCGAGGCGTGCAGGCCGACGCGCACCTTGATCCCGACGATGAGGTCGCGATTGGCATCCGCCACCTTGGCGGCATCGATCGGGTTCATCAGCCGCAGCTCCTCGCTCTCGCCGACCATCACCTTGTGCGAGAAGCCGAAGATGCCGGCATGCGAGACGTGCAAATAGGCGAGGATGCGGACCTGGCTCGGCTCGATCACATGCTTGCGAAAGCCGGCAAAATTGCCGGGGCCGGCGCTGCCGGTGTCGATCGCGGTGGTGACGCCGGAGAGACGGCAAAACTCCTCGGCATCGATGCCGAGTGAGGTGCCGCCCCAATAGACATGGGTGTGCAAATCGATCAGGCCGGGAGTTACGATGTAGCGAGAAACGTCGCGCACATCGGTGCCCGGATCCGCCTTGAGCCCGCTGCCGATCGCCGCGACCTTGCCGCCCGAAAACGCGACATCCGTCACCGCGTCGAGCTTCTGCGAGGGGTCAACGACCCGTCCGCCGCGCAGGATCAAGTCAAAAGGCATCGTCATCTCCGGGTGGGTCAATGAGGCATGGCGACCCGCGGGCGCGGGCCAGGGCGCAAGGGCTGCTCCGCTCGCTGTAGCAATTTTTGCGCCGGTGACGCAAACCGCATCGCAGTGCGAATTCCAGGCGATCAAACGTGTCGATCGAGCGATGAAGCCGAAAAGACGCGCCTTACCTCTGAACGACTGCGGGCTGGACAAAGTGAGAGTGGCGATCCCGGGATGACTCGAACATCCGACCTACGGTTTAGGAAACCGCCGCTCTATCCGGCTGAGCTACGGGACCGCATTGATATTGCTCACGGAATTTTGGGAGCGATTTGATTTTGCTCCGAATTTGCTCCGCTGCGCAAGCCACTAATAGCCGAAAGGGGAGCTACAGTTCAAGCGAACGTGAGCTATCCTGCCACGCATTTCGGCGGTTTACTGCGCGCGATGGCGAAACCGATAGTTGAAGGTCGGGGCATGTAGCTATCGGCTTCTTGACCGCCAGACACAGGCTGCTCGTTGCAGCGAGATTTAGATTGAGTGCGGAAGGTTGTTTGCTGCGGAGACCTTATTGGGAGGCTGGTTATGACGGGTCGATCGTTTGTTATCGTGCAAATTTCCGACCTTCACCTCGATGGGAAGGGCAAATACTCAGGCGCCATCGACGTTCTAGCCTCCAGCATACAAGACAAGATGCGGGCATTTGCAGATGCGCCTGACCGCATCCTGCTAATCACAGGCGACTTGGTGGATAGCCCTTCGTCGAATGCCTTCAAAGAGGCGAAGAGCGCGATCGAAAAATTCAAAGCAACCGGGGCATTCACCGACATTCGAGCAATCGCTGGCAACCATGATGTGAAGATGAACGGCATCGTGTTCAAGAACGACGAAATATATCAAGAGCTGTCTCTACCTCGTCATTCGGAGAATCACTACTATCCAAACTCGGGGCTTGATCTAGTCCTTCTTGACTCGAATGCGGCGAGCTTGGCTGCGATGGGTGGGATTGAGCAAGCTACATATAACGCAATAGTCGCAAATTCGCTCAATCTTGCACTTGGCCTGAAAGTGGCTACCCCACAAAGGGTGAGCCAAGAGCTTGCGGTGATGCGCGTCTTAGCTCTTCACCACCATCCCTTGCCGCAGGCGGCTGGAGAAGGGAAGACGGTCCTCGGAATACCCGACGAGCCACTCATGTACCTCATGAGTCCCGCCACTTTTTTATCGGCAGCAATTTCAGTTCAATCCACCCTCATTCTTCACGGGCATCGGCACGTTCAAGGTCTCACCCGCTATTCAATCCCGCGTCATCTCTATGCGAGAGCCGAAGAAGACGAAGACTTCTGGCAAGACCTTTACGTCCTCTCGTGTCCTTCCTCGACCGGGCACGGTGGCGATGACGCCGGCTTCAACATAGTTCACTTCGATTCAACATTCAGCAATCGCCGAGTTCGGTATAATCTGGAGATCCTCAGGTTTAATCGCGCCAAAAATGCCGGCACGTTTAACGTAGTAGACATCGGTCTGCCAAACGGCACGATCAGGTTGCCAGTCGGGCGCGATATTTACCGTGACCCGGCGTTCCAAGTCGCGGTCGAAATGTCTGCCAAGGCGGAGATGAAGAGGGCTGAGGCGATAAACTTCGCACGGAAGCTGCTTGTTCGTCGGGCCTTTTATGGCAGCACGGAGTCCAGCTGGGCGCACGGCCTCTATACTTTCCTAGTAACGTATCACGTTTGGGAAGACCTCCTGAATAAGTTCACAAACGCAGGGCTCGCGCGTGACCTAGAGGCCCTTCAAAAGATAAGAATGCGCCTTCAGGAGCTGATCTCTATCTCCAGTGAAGTGTTGGGAATAACGGGTCCTGAGCTCGACAACTTGCGTTTCAAACCGCTCATAAATCACGATCGCATTATGGATGACCTTCCCCAAAATCCGGCACCGGGTCTTGATGTGACCGCCGCGCAGAAAAGCCGCCGCGCCGCCATTCAAGCGATAAATGCGAAGATGCGTGATCTCGGCGTGGAGCTCGATCTGGGATCCAAGGCACCGGAAAATATGCACATCTGATGATATTTGTAGCAAATTCCTCAGGCGCCAAGAATTTAGCTACGATCGCGCATGCTGTTGCGGGCTTACAACAGGACATTCAAAAAACTATCCAAGCCAACTTTTACGTGTTGCGCGCTTAGGTCGAAAGGCGCTCGATAACAACCGCCCATTTTGGGTTGATTTTGAAGTTGGTTGGAAGCAAGGGGCCTTTAGCGCCTCGCGGAGGCCTACACACGTAGATTTTTATCCCGGGGGAAGCAGCATGTTGAGGCCCGGAATCAATTTGATTGCACTAGCCGCCAGTTGCGTGCTCGCGGGTTGTGGGTTGCGGGTCCCGGAGATCCGAGACTTTCCGAACGGCGGGTCGTATGCCTCCAACAATGCCTTGGTGCAGGCAATCGTTCGGAGCGTTCATTGCGAACTTGAGGATGCAGTCACCAAGGTTCTCAATGCGAGAGCAAGTTCGTTTGATGCTCTCTTCTTGCGCAAGTGGGGCGCCCAAGTCGCTCTCACTATCCAACTCGAAGAGAAGTCGACGGCCAATCCAACCGCTCTCTGGTTGCCCCCGTCGCCACCTTCTTCAATATTCACTTTGAGCGGCGCATTTAACGGATCAGCAGATGCAACTCGCGTCGATAAAGTGAATTTCTATTACAAAGTGAGCGAACTCTATTTGGGCCCAAACGGAAAATGCGAGCGTGACACCACGGCACCAACCGATTCATTGCTGATCCAGAGCGACCTGAAATTGGCAGAATGGCTCGATGCGATGGTCAACGGTGTTGCGACCGGGCAAATCACAAGCGTCGGCAAGCAGAACGTTCTTTCGCATCAAGTAACTTTCGAAATCGACACTAGCGGGAGCATTACTCCCGCATGGAAACTTGTGAGAGCGACGTTCAATCAAAGCGGCAATTTGCTGTCGGCTTTGCGGAATCGCAAGCATGACCTCGTCGTCACCTTCGCGCCGCTCGACACAACACAGAGCGGAAATTTCTTAATCCCGATCGGTGAAAGCACGCATATTGCTTCGCAGCTAACCAGCGGCATTACGACTGGCTTCAAAAGCGCACTAGGACAATAGGATCAATCCCCTCTTCCAGAAGGAAAATTTTGAACGGAGGACAATGATGGCCAAGAAGGTGAAAAAGCGCGGTGCAAAGAAGGCAAAAAAGGCAAGTGCGAGGACCTCTCTGTCGGGGCCAGGAATGAATGCTGTAATTGACCGAGTTGCGGGTTGCAATAAACCGCCGATCAAATGGCTAAAGCAGGCTGATGGGTCGTGGCTAGAATGCTTCCTTCGATCGGACTGCACGTACGGCAATTGCCATGAAGTGAGCCCTAATGATGTGCCATCCGAAATCCGCAATGCTTGAATCCGTACGGCCGGCGTGAGATCATCTCCGAGAAAGTACTCATCTTCAACGATGAGCACACAGGAGAGCCCTGAAAGAATCATTGGGGCGGGTCATCTGACCACGTTCCAATGTATTTTGTACGCGGACCGTAAAAGAGCATTCCGCGAAGTCGCGTTGCTTCTCTCGGCAGTGAAAAGCCAGAGTGCATCCGGAAGTCGCTGACTTTAAAGCCTGTTAGTCTGGCCGTCTTCCAGATTTCGATACCTCGTTGGTTAAATTGTTGCGTTCTTAATTACAAATAGTTCGTGATTTGCTCGGCGCGTCCAATTCGTAATTTCCGTCAGCGCCGTTGATGTTGCAGTGCCCAGTTTAATTCTTGCAATTCATCGGACACGAGGTCGCAAATCGCCAGCGTTGCGATGCGCCGAAAGGGCGGCAAGGCGGCGGTCTCAATCATGCTCCTCGAGCTGGGCCGCCGTCCCGTGAACCGGGCAATTCGCGTCAGGGGCGACCAGCATCCCGGACGGCTCCAGCTCATCCGTCTTGGAGTCATGGGCGATCACGGCGCAGGTGCAGCCGAGCGCGATCGCGTCGGCCGTTCCGGGTTTCGGTAACGCGCCATCCGGCATTGTAGGCATTCGCATCAAGACCTCCCGCCTGTTGGATGTTCCGTTTCTCCCGCAAGGCGAAACATTGACCATCGTCAATCGTTTCATCCCCGCTCTAACAGATTTAGTCCATCGGGAGCGCCACCATGATCGAGAGCATCAGTGCCATTACCCTCGCCACCCATGACATGGCACGTGCCGTCGGCTTTTACCGTTCGTTGGGCTTCGACGTCCTGCACGGCGGCGAAGCCCAGGCGTTCACGAGCTTCCGCGCCGGCCCCGGCTATCTCAACCTGATCGCCCAGCCCGAGGACAAGCGCTGGTCCTGGTGGGGCCGCGTCATCTTCTACGTCGCCGACGTCGATGCCATCCACCAGCGCGCGCTCGCCGCCGGATGGCAGCCGTCAACCGCGCCACGAGACGCCGAATGGGGCGAGCGCTACTTCCATCTCACCGACCCCGATGGCCACGAACTCAGCTTTGCGCGGCCCTCGTCCTGACCCGATAAGTCACGCCCGCTGACGTTCCCCAATGGGCAGGTGGCGGCATGTCAGCCGCTGTGGCAAGCTCGGCCGCGGTTTCCTCATGCGAGACTTGTATTGGGTTCTAACCAGGGAGGACGACCATGGTGGCCTATGTCGTGCTGGGAAACTTTACTGATCAGGGAATCCGGAACGTCAAGGATTCGCCGAAGCGGGCCGACGCATTCAAGGAAATGGCGAAGACATTCGGCGTGACCGTGAAGGAGCTGGTCTGGACGCAAGGGCGATATGACTTTGTGACCCTTCTCGAGGCTCCAGATGAGGCGGCGGCGATGTCGCTCAGCGTCAGTGTTGGCGCACTCGGCAATGTCCGCACGGAGACTCTACGCGCGTTTTCGGGCGCGGAAATGACCAAGATCGTCGGCAAGATCGCCTGACATCAGGTCCGTCGTGGGCGACACCTGACCGGGGACGACGAGCCCGGAGAGGCGACCTCATTGTCCGCAGGCGGCATGTGCCCGCGGCTTACCGATCCGCGGTGCAGTTCAACGTTCTATTTTACTGCAGACAGACGCACGGCGGCCAAGAGGCGGTCTTTGAACTCACCCTTCAAGGTAACGTGCACGCTGGACCATTTTCGACTCTTGAACTCGCAGCCGCCTCGTGGGCAATATTCCTTATCTCGATAGTCTCCGCTAACGACGCCAAACAGGGTCATTCGATGACCCAACAGACGAAACAGGGCGCTGCCTGATGCCCCAACTGTGAACTCGCAGTTCGTTTCAAACGTCCACCAATCCCTTACGTCGCGTATTTGGCACTCCTGTATCGTCTTGTTGAACGGCCCGTACTTGTCCGTCTTTCCTGTGGCTTCGATGTCATAACCGACAACCGCCAGGACACGCTCCAGCTCCATGAGAATTTCAGGCTGCTCATAGATTTCGTAAGGCCTCACTTCCGCGGGAAATTCGAGTTTTGCGACCGCCCAATCGCCGCTGACCGCTCTTGGTGCACTATCGAGGCATGTGCCCATCCATAGGGCTTCCGACAACGGAACAGTCCGCCTTTCCGCTCCCAAATAGTACTCGAATATACACTTGTCGGGCGGCGTTCGAAGCTTGCAATCGTCCCGAAACGCGTGAGCCGCCGTCGTGATCACGTCGCGCGCTCCGGTCACTTGGGCGCTGCTAGCTCCACCTGGGCATCGTAAGACTCCACTTGCCGCAAAACGGTCTCCGACCTCGTCTAAGGAGAAACCGTTGGCTTCTGCGTACGCCTCTTCCGTCATTCGCCGGCCTCCATCGGCCGAGGCAACGGTGACTAGCGTCTGCATGAGATGATTGTTGATGGCCTCATGGCCATTGTAAATGGAAGTTGACGCGCGGTCGGGACCAAGACGCCGGATCTCCAACGACCCAACCTCGTCGTTTCCAGAGACAAGCAGAAGGAAGACGCCAGGCAGGATGAATGCGCAATTCCTCATAATCACTTGAAGTAACCTCAGCATGAATGAACATCAGAAAGCTTTGACCGAAACAGGGGATTATGAAATCGCTTTCGAAACCAATAACGACCGGCTCGGTTTTTGCAATCCACAGCGACGATAGAGTTTTAGCCTACCGCGCCCGGTAGCCAGCCGAGATCGTCCGATATCACGGATGAGGCCAACCAGCTTTCAACGGCCCCAGAATATATGATTGGCGCAATAAACCTGCGGGAGTATACAGGACGCGGAACGCGCGAATGGTGAGTTGTCATGTTCTTGACCGACTTGCTTCCGACGCTCTTTGACGGCTTCGTTCTGCGCCTGACGCGTCGCCCCCTTCTGCCGATCGAGCGCGACGCCGTCCTCACGGCGCTTGTGAATTGCGTTGGCGAGTCCGTCATGCGCCGGGTACGGTCTGGATCGGAGCTGAACGCCTCCGGCGAGATCACTCAAATAAGCACGGCAGACCATTTCAGCGATGATTGGACCTCGAGAATGGAGATCGTTGAAGCGATCGAAAGGTCGAGTGGGCTCGGTCGCGAGTTATCCGAACTCGCTCTTTTCTTGATCGAAACCAGCCTGGACAAGCGCCTTGGGTCTGACGGGGACTCGATCGTGGAAATCGGTATGGTGCACATCGCTGAACCGCGGCCTCCGACTCCAGAGGTCGATATTGTCCAGCGGCTCCTGTCTGAATTGTCCAGCGTGACTGCGTCGCAGCTCGATCATTTCAGGCTTGCTTTGCCGGGATGGAGTGCTGCGCGAGAACGTACCCAACGACAGCTCGAAACGTTGCAGATCGTCGCAAGCTTCCGTGCTCCGTTGTCCTACAGCATCGTGCTGTCGGACGGACTTGCGTATAAGAAGAAGGTCATTTCTCGAGTGGACGTCGTGTTGGAACCACCACCGGAGAGCAGCGCCAGACTTCGTCCCGCTTAGCATTTGATCAGAGATTTGGGGCCGTAGGAATGACCATCGGCAGAATCGTTCAGCTTTCTGATTTCCATTTTGTCAGCCGTCTGACGCAGGAAAAAAGAGCATTTTACGAGAAAGGTCGCGCGAAATGCCATTCCTTTAGCCGCCTGGTCACGTTGGCGCGGCAGCTGGATCGACTGCAGCGCCTGGACGGCCGGCTTGACATCTTCCTGTGCACCGGAGACCTCTCGACCGACGGATCAGCCGGATCATTTGCCACTTGCCTGTCCTATATCGAGGACGCCGAGGTTGGTGCGGGGGCACCGAGGCAGGTCTACACGCTCGGACTGAATGCCGATGTGCAGCGGCGTCTTCTCCTGCCCGGCAACCACGATCGCTGGACTCGCAGCTGGGCAGGTTTTCAAGAACAGGGTGCCGCCTTTGAAAGAGCCTTTGGGCTTCCGTCCAACTACCCCTATGTGGTCGGCCTTCGCAGGCCAGGCACTGCGAACGAGCCGGACGAGCCGGCTGTTCTTTTCTTCGTCTTTGACTCGACGCCCGGAGCCTTTGCCCGATTCTGGTGGTGGAACCGGCTAGCGCGCGGCCGGGTCGAGCACGGCACGCTGGATGCGTTCATGAACCAAGCACGCGCGATCGAGGCCAGCGGCGTTGTTCGCAGCCTCGGCGGCGAGGAGTTGCACGTCCGCTATTCCAATTGCGTGAGGGTCGCGCTTCTGCATCATCACCCTTTCGACCGCCATCGTACCACGCTGATGGAGAACGCTGCCGAATTCAAAGAGTACTGTATCAAGGCCGGCATCCATATCGTGCTGTTCGGCCACGAGCACAAGGAGTTCCGGGCCCACGACTTCGGAGCGTCCGAGTTGGCACCGGACGCCAATCATCAGGTCATCTTCTTCTGCTGCCCGAGCGCATCCGAATATGCGTCGGAGCAAGGCTTCTACGAATTCGCGTTTGACGGCAATGGGTTCGATTTCACCTTCCACAAATGGCTGAACAGACAATTCGAACTTGGCGGTCTCGACGAAAACCGCTTCCTACGGAACGCTCCGCAGCGCTACCACTTCAGCCGTCCCCTCCAATGACGATGGCGCAGCGATCACCGGCGCGGACACCCGAACCTCGTACAGTCAACGATCTGCCGTGCAGCCCGGCAGATCGAACAATGCCGCGAGGCCGCACTTCGAGGTCAGCATCTTGTCGCCGTCATGGCCGACGCCCGCAACGTCGAACAGCTTGTGATTGGGCGTGCCGTGGTCGCGCCTGGCCATCGCGTCCGCATAGGCGTGGCCGCGGGCATAGCGATAGGGTCCTTGCGCGCGCGCCATGCAGCTCTTGTCCAGCGCCGGATGCTCGGGGTTGGTATCGAGCGTGCCGAGCAGATAAATCACCTCGCGCTCAACATAGCGCTGCTCGAGCGCGGCGGGCGTGGCGTCGCCGAGATAAGGCGGTCGTCCTTCCATGCCGTATTTCCAATTGTCGTAGCCGGCGCAGGAGGCGGCGATCGACGGATCGGGCCGCTCGCTGCTGAAATATGCATAGGATGACGGATTGGCGACGACGTAGCGCACCTCGATGTGCTGGCGCGACAGCGTCGCCTCGGCCCTGCCCGCGATCGCATAACGCTGCGCGACCTGGCCGCCGCCGGAATGACCGGCCACCACGACCTGCCTGAGATTCGGGAAGATGCGCCGATCGCCGAGCCTAGCGAGGATCGCATCGAGCGCCTCGAACGAGGAGGCCGGGTTCGGCGCGAGCGCGGCCTCGCCGCCCTCCCATCCTTCCAGCGACCAGCGCAGCGTCTCGTCGGGCAGCTTGTACGCATCGACATCGATCTGCGCCAGAAACTGTGGAACGATCATGATGGTGGCCCGGCCCTCGTCGCCGGCCGCCGCCTGCGCCGTCCGCGCCGACTTGTAATAGACATCGGCATTGCGCAAGCGCCCGTGCAGCACGATGACGGCGCGGGTGATCGACGGCAGGGGCAGCATCCAATCGCTGGAGAGATAAAGTGGCAGGACGCCCTGATCGCCAACCGCAAGGCGGGCATCGGCGACCGTCTTCACCGGCGCGCGGTTGGGCGCGTCCTCATCGGCGGCATTCGCGTGATACGACAACAGCGCCAACGCGACGGTTGCAATGAATGTCCGCCATCCCATCGCCAAAAATCCTCTCCACGCGAAGGCTTGACTTGAAGCCTCCTGCAATTCTAAGCGCATCACGTGCCATGCCGCTGTGCCCGACCGGCCACGTCAAGCAAAAAATGTCAGCAATGCAGCCATGAAAATGTCGGGTTCCACGGGTGACAAGTCGCTGGAAACAGGCGAAAATTCGATTGATTCAATTGACCTCCACAAAGATTGCATCCGTTGAGTGTCGTTCGTGATCGCTTCGCGTAGCGCGAGATTGTTGCTTGGCTTGATTGCGGGGCTCGCCCTGCTGATGCCCGCGCATGCCCACGCGCAATGGTGGAAGCGTGCGCCGGGCGATTTCGAGGAATGCGCCGATCGGGCCGAGAAATACGCAACCAAGCAGGAGAAGACGGCTGCGCTTGCCGAATGCAACGCCAAATTCGCCGGCCGCCGCAAGGCAGGAGGCGGATACACCTACTACGACTTCCTCCAGGATCGCAGCTTTGATATCGCCGGTCCCAATCCGACGCCGGAGGAACAGAAGAAGATCGACGAATCCTACGCCACCTATCTCGCCAATCAGCGCCGCGCCAATCTGGCTGCCGAAGCCGCCGCCAAACAGCAACAGCAGCAGCAACAGCAACAGCAGGAGCAAGTCCAGCAGGTCGCATTGCGCACCGAACCCGCGCGCGTGCCGGTTCCGGTCGAGCGGCCGAAGCAGCTGCGGCCGAAAGCATGCACCAAGGGCTTGTTCTCCTGCGAATGGCCGCGGCTGTCGGAAAGCTTGAACGAACTGAAGAAACTGTTCAGCCCGACGCCAAGCAAGCCGAAGAAGGGCTGACTGCCGCGTCTCCGCGCCGATGCCGTAGGGGGAAAGGCGCGCACTTCGCGCGCCGTGCCCACCATTCTTTCCAGGATTGCGCCAGAAGCGGTGGGCACGCTTCCATCCTCGCCCTTCGAGCAAGGATGGCTGCTTTGCCCACCCTACGACGCCATCAGTTCGTATGCTTCTTCCTTGAATGCTTGTGCGCGGTCGTCTGCCGACCGGCCGGCGCAACCGTCGTCGCCGTACCGCCAATCGCCGACCGGCTTTCCTGCAACCGCCTGTCATAGCCGGGCGACGGTGTGACGGTGGGTGGACGGGCTTGTGCAAGCGTGGATACACCGCAGAGCATCGCAGCTGCAATCGCCATCGTCGGAACAGGCTTCATCGGCACTCTCCGGTCGGCCCAATGCTCACGCACCGCCCCGGATCTGCTGCGGCGTCAGGCGCGGCGGGCCTTGCCCTGCGCTTTCTGCCTCCCTGATCAGCGCAGCAATGCGGCGGCACAGCGGCACGTCCACCCGATGCTGGTCCGCCAGCGCGATGATCGCCCCTTGCAGATAGTCGATCTCGGTCTTGCGGCCCTGCTTCAGGTCCTGCCACATCGAGGAGCGTGCCTCTGGGTCGATCTTCATGGTTCGCCCGAGGATCACGTTGAAGATCATGTCGGGCAGTCGCAGCAGCGTCGGCGTCCAGCGCGGCGGAATCGGCGTCGCCGACACCGGGTTGATCCCCGCCGCCGTCATCGCCGCGAGCCCCTCGGCCATCTGGTCCGCAAACAATCTTCGCCAATCCCGGCTCGCAAGCTGCGCGGCAAGCGGCATGTCGGACAACGCGCTCAGCGCGTTGTTCAGATTGATGATCAGCTTGCCCCACTGCACGCCGGCGATATCGGGGCTCGCGCGCATCGCAAGGCCCGGCACCGACAACCTCGCAGCCGTATCGGCCTCATCCTTCTCGACATGAATGTCGCCAGAGGTCGAACGGTGGAAGCGTCCCTCGCCCATTGCGATCACGTTGAACGGCACCATGCCCGCGAGCACGCGCCGCCCCGGCAGTCTATGGCGCAAGATTCCCACATTGCCGACGCCGTTCTGCAAGGAAACGATGACGGCATCCTCCGATGCGTGCCGGGCGATCAGCTCGGCGACTTCGGCCGTGTCGGCACTCTTCACCGTCACCAGAACCACGCCAACACTGTGAAAAATCGATGCATCTTCCGACAGCGCGAGCTGTCCTGCCGAGAGCCGCCGCTCAGCGCCGTCGAAATCGGTCAGGCGCAGGCCGAACCGTTCGATTTCGGTCTTCACCCGCGGCCGCACCAGGAGCGCGACGCGGCGGCCGGCGGCAGCGAGCATGCCGCCGACGAAGCAGCCGATGGCCCCCGCGCCTGCAACGGCGATCGGTCGATCCGTCACCACTTACTCTCTGCTCCCCAAACAGCTTGCCGCTTTCGACAGCGGCGTTGACCGTACTTGCGCTTGACCGGACCTTCGATAGCAAAGGCCGCACCGCTTGCCCATCGTCCCCTGCGGTTGCGGTGCGACCGCCTTGTAACCGTCATGAGAGCCTCATATGTTTTCGCCCCGGGGCATGTTCAGCGGGAGAGCACCATGGGTCTACTCGACGTCCTCAACGGCATGCAGAACGGCCCGCGTGGCCCCAGCACGCCGAGCTCGCAAGAATCGTCCTCCGGCGGCATGTCGCCGATGAGCATGGCAATCCTTGGTCTGTTGGCGTGGAAAGCGTTCAAGCATTTCACCGCTGGCCAACCCGAGGCCGCGCCGCGATCGTCACCGTTGCCCCCGCCCACGCAGGCGAATGCGGGCGGCGGAGCGCTTCCGGGCGGCGCACCCGGCGGCGGGGGGCTCAGCGATGTGCTCAAGGGCGGCCTCGGCGGCCTGCTCGCGGGCGGTGCCGCCGGGAGCGTGCTCAGCGGCGGGCTCGGCGACCTCCTCAACCAGCTCCAGCAAGGCGGCCATGGCGAAACGGCGAATTCATGGGTCGGCAAGGGTGAGAACAAGCCGATCGCACCGGGCGATCTCGCCAATGCGCTCGGCGCCGACCAGATCCAGAGTCTGTCGGCCCAGAGCGGCCTGTCGCGCGACGAGCTCCTGTCCGGTCTCAGCCAGTATCTGCCGAAGGTAGTCGATCACCTGACGCCCGACGGACGGCTGCCGACCGAGAACGAGCTGTCGGACAGGATCTGATCGAGCTCCGATTTCAGTCGTATCAAAGCTGGGAGTTGCGAACATGGGCGGGATTATCTGGGTCATCATCGTCGGTTTCATCGCCGGCCTCATCGCGCGCTGGCTGATGCCGGGACCGAAAAATCCGCAGGGCTTTATCCTCACCACCGTTCTCGGCATCGTCGGCGCGTTTCTCGCAACGTTTGTCGGCCAGGCCATCGGCCATTACAGCCTGGACCAGGGTGCCGGCTTCATCACCGCCACGATCGGCGCGGTGGTGGTGCTGTTCATCTGGCACCGCCTGGTGGCGAGCGGCGTGATCAAGGGGTAACGGCGTAAGCCGTCGCGAGCGGAAACAACGGGCCCTCGCTACTCCGGTCGTCATGCCCCGGCTTGACCGGGGCATCGAGTACGGCGCGGCTTCTCCGCATGCGATTGACGTCTCTGGAACACTGGATCACCCGCGGGTGATGACAGCGAGGAATTTGCGCCGGCCATAAACGCGCAATGACATCCCTCACGAAATCAAATGCGCCCCGGCATCCATGCGCACGATCTCGCCGGTCATATTGCTGGAGGCCGGCGTCGCGAGGAAGCAGACGAGCTGCGCGATGTCGTCCGCGCTTGAGGCGACCTTGAGCGGGACCTTCGCGACCACGTTGTCGCGCACCTGCTTGGCTGCATCCTCGCCACGGCCCTTGGTGAACCAGGGCGTGTCGATATAGCCGGGGCAAACCGTGTTGACGCGGATGAGCGGCGCAAGCGCGCGCGCCAGCGAGAGCGTGATGGTATTGAGCGCGCCCTTGCTCGCGGCATAGGCGATCGAGGAGCCGACGCCGCTGATGCCGGCAACCGAGGAGACGTTCACCACCGTTGACGCCCGCCCCGAGGCGTTCGCGCCAGCCTCGAGCAGCTTACGCGCCGCGCGCACCATCTGGAACGGACCGATGGTATTGACGCCGTAGAGCCGTTGAAAATCTTCCGCCGACAAACCATCGAGATTGGAATGAGCGACGTGCTTGGTCGTGCCAGCATTGTTGACGAGCACATCGAGCCGGCCCCAGGCCTCCGCCGCCGCGACGATCCCGCGGCAGTCCTCGTCGCGTGAGACGTCCCCCTGTGCGATCACGACCTCGGCCGCGCCTGCCTTGCGGCAGGCTTCCGCCGTCGCCTCGGCTTCCTTCTGACTCGACGAATAGTTGATGACGAGTCGCGCGCCGCCGCGCGCGAAAATTTCCGCGGTTGCAGCTCCAAGACCGGATGCGGACCCCGTCACGATTGCGCACAAGCCGTCCTTTGCCATCCGGTTATCCTCTCTTGTTCTGAATGCCAGCGTTCCTGTTTAGCGAGTTTGCGGATGGCTGCAAATCGACCAAACTCCGCAAAGCGGAATTAGTCCTTTTGCCCATGCCCGCGCCGCAGGCGGACCTGCGATCAACGCTTGTCAGGGCCGTGGCTTTTTCCGATCATCGGGCGCAAGAAGAGGCCTGCGCACCGCTCGAAAAGACGGACGCGCCAATGGCAAGACACGGGGAACGCTGTGGCGGAGAGTGACAACATCGTCGTCGAGACCGCGGAGAAAATCTTCGCCGATCTCGGCGATCCGCAAACCATCAACAACGACAAGAAGGACGCGTGGAAAGCGCCGCTGTGGCAGGCCCTGAGCGAGGCCGGACTGCCTTTGGCCTGGGTGCCGGAGGATCTTGGCGGCTCGGGCGCGAGTCTTGCCGACGGCTTTGCGCTGCTCAACGCGGCGGGACGCTTTGCAATCGCGGTTCCCCTGGCCGAAACCATGCTCGCCGGCTGGCTGCTCGCGCAGGCGAAGATCGCTTCCCCCGAGGGCGAGATGACGGTGCTGCCGGCAAGCCCGAAGGACCGCATCACCCTCAATCCCGACGGCTTGCTCTCAGGACGCGTCCGCGGCGTGCCGTTTGCAAAGACGGCAAGACATCTTGCGGTGCTGGCACACGGCGCAAGCGGCGTGTCGATCGCGCTGGTCGATGCCGGCAAGGCTAAGGTCGAAGCCGGGCTCAATGTCGGCTACGACGACAGCGATATCGTGACGCTCGACAAGGTGGCGCCGATCACCGTCAAGCTCGCGCCAAAGCACCTTGACCAGGCTACGGTGATGCTGATGGGCGGGGTGGCGCGCAGCCTCCAGATCGCCGGCGCGCTGGAATCCATGCTCGACATTTCCGTGCGCTACTCCAATGAGCGCGTCGCTTTCGAAAAGAAGATCTCCAAATTCCAGGCGGTGCAACACAACCTGGCAAGACTTGCCGGCGAATCCGCAGCAGCGCTCGCCGCTGCGACCTCCGCCGCCGATGCCATCGCGAGCGCGACAGCCTTCAACGATGAGATCTATCTCGAAGCCGCTTCCGCAAAAATCCGCTGCGCGGAAGCTGCCGAGAAGGGCGGCGCCATCGCGCATCAGGTGCACGGCGCGATCGGCTTCACCATCGAGCACATCCTGCATCGCTACTCGCTGCGGGCGCTGGCCTGGCGCGACGATTTCGGCTCGGAGAGCTATTGGGCCGTCGAGCTCGGCAAGCTCGTTGCAAACCGTGGCGCCGATGAATTGTGGCCGCTGGTGGCGTCACGCTGAGTTGAGGGAACGAGACATATGACCGCTGCCCTCCGTTTCGATCCGATCCGCCTGCCGCCCAAATGCGAGGAACTGCGCAAGGAAGTGCGCGCTTTCCTTGCCGAAGAAATGGCCCGCGGCACATTCAACCCGTTCAAGCCGAATCGCGAGGACACCGACGTGCCGGAATTTTCCCGCCGCGTCGGCGAACGCGGCTGGATCGGCATCACCTGGCCGAAGAAATACGGCGGCCATGAGCGCTCCTTCCTCGAGCGTTACGTGGTCACGGAAGAGATGCGCGTTGCGAATGCGCCGACGCGTCGCTTCTTCGTCGCCGACCGCCAGAGCGGACCGATCCTGCTCAAATACGCGCCAGAGCACATCAAGATGGAGATCCTGCCGCGCATCTGCCGCGGCGAATTGTGCTTCGCCATCGGCATGAGCGAACCGAACTCCGGCTCCGACCTGTTCGCAGCAAAGACGCGGGCGACCAGGACGGACGGCGGCTATCTCATCAACGGCACCAAGATCTGGACTTCGTCAGCGCATATCGCGGACTACATGATCGCGATCTTCCGCACCTCGCAGCCGACCAAGGAAAACCGCCGTCACGGCCTGACGCAGTTCCTGGTCAAGATGAAGCAGCCGGGCATCAAGGTGAACCCGATCGGCCAGATCACCGGCCAGTACGAGTTCAACGAGGTCGTCTTCACCGACTATTTCATTCCGGATGATCACGTGCTGGGCGAAGTCGACGGCGCCTGGAAGCAGGCGACATCCGAGCTGGCCTACGAGCGCTCGGGTCCGGAACGCTTCCTCGAAACCTATTACGTGCTGACCGAGCTGGTGCGCGCGGTCGGCAACGATCCGGATAACCGCAGCGCCGAAGGCATCGGCCGCCTCGTTGCGCAGCTTCACACCATGCGGCGCATGTCGGTTTCCGTTGCCGGCATGTTGCAGGCCGGCAAGGAGCCGGTGGTCGAAGCCTCCATCGTCAAGGACATCGGCACCGTGTGGGAGCAGCAGCTGCCGCATCGCGTGCGCGATCTCGCCGCCTTCGTCGAGGAGACTGCGAGCAATCGCGAGACGCTGGAGCGGCAGCTCGATTTCGCCATCAAGACCGCGCCGAAACTCACCATCCAGGGCGGCACCACCGAGGTGCTCCGAGGCATCATCGCCCGTGGACTTGGTCTGCGCTAACAGTGATGAACTCGAAGCCTCGGCCACACGCTCCGGTCACCTCTCCCTATGGGAGAGGTGGTTCTTCGCTACTGATATACTGGAGGTAAAATGAGCAGCTACAAGGATATCGGCGTCGAGAAGGTCGGGCATGTCGGCACCATCGAGATCCGCCGCCCGCCGCTCAACTTCTTCGACATCTCCCTGATCAACCAGATCGCGGACGCGCTCGACGAGTTCGATTCTGACATCGAGATCCGCGCCTCCGTGCTCTCGGCGCAGGGCAAGGCATTCTGCGCCGGCGCCAATTTCAACGACCCGGCGCGGCAGGAGCAGGAGGCGCGCGCGGCGAAAGGCGATCCGGCCGATAGCCTCGGGCCGATCAACCATCTCTACATCCAGGCCGTGCGCATCTTCCGCGCCAGGAAGCCGATCGTCGCCGCCGTGCATGGCGCAGCCATCGGTGGCGGGCTCGGGCTCGCAGTGTCGGCAGATTTTCGCGTCACCTGCCCGGAGGCGCGCTTCTCCGCGAACTTCACAAAGCTCGGCTTCCACCCGGGCTTCGGCCTGACAGTCACGCTGGCCGAGCTGATCGGCAAGAACAATGCCGAGCTGATGTTCTACACCAGCCGCCGTGTCACCGGCGAAGAGGCTTATAAATGGGGCCTCGCCAACGAGCTGGTGCCGCAGGACCAGGTGAAGGCAGCCGCTTTGAGACTCGCCGGCGAGATCGCCGAGTGCTCCCCGCTCGGCCTCGTCTCCACGCGCGCCACGATGCGCGCAGGACTGGCCGACCGTGTCATGGCCGCCACGAACCACGAGCTCGCCGAGCAGACGAGGTTGCGGGCGACGGAGGACTTCAAGGAAGGCGTGAAGGCGACCGAAGAACGGCGCGTGGCGAATTTCAGGGGACGGTGACTGCGGCGACGTTTCGTCGTATCGACGGCGTCCCCACAACTTCTCCTGTCATCGCGGCGAAGGCCGGGACGACAGCGTTGTTTGCAGCCAGCTATTTCCGCCCCACGACCAGTGCATCCACAATCGTCAGGCCTTGCCCTTCCGGATGCACCAGCACCGGATTGAGCTCGATCTCCGCAATCTCCCTAATATGCCGCGCGGCGAGGATGGAGATGTCGGCTATCAACTGCGCAAGCCCCGCGACATCCGCCTTGGCAGCGCCACGAAACCCGTTCAGCAGCGGCACCGCCTTGAGCGCGGCCAGCATCGCGTCGGCCTCATCCGCGCTCACCGGCGCCGTGCGGTAGATCACGTCGCGAAACAACTCGGTCGTGATACCACCGAGGCCCACCATCACCATCGGACCGAAAGTCTGATCCGTCATCGTACCGACGATGATCTCGACGCCCTTCTTCGCCAAGGGTGCGAGCAGCACGCCCTGAACCGCAGCATCCGGCCGATGCTTGCGCGCATTGTTCAGGAGCTGCTCGAACGCCAGAAACACCTCGCCCTTGGTCGTGATGTTCACCCGCACGCCGCCGACCTCACTCTTGTGCGGGATGTCCGGCGACTGGATCTTCATCACCAGCGGAAAGCCGACCTGCGCGATCGCCTCGTCGAGGCCGCTCTTCTCGACGACGAGCACCTCGTTTGGCAGCGCGATGCCAGCCGCACGAAGCAGAGCCTTGCTGTCGGCTTCGGACAGGGCGGGCGATTTCAAGAATGCCGAGAGATCGCGTGGCGGAAGCCGCATCTCTTCCGCAGGCCTGGGCAGATCGAACGCTGCGAAGTCCACGAGCTGCCGCAGCGCGACGCCGACATGGGTAAGGCCCGACAGCACGACGACGCCGGACTTGGCAAGCTCTCGCCGCGCGAAATCCGACGGCAGCGTGTAGGAAAAGAACACGACCGGTTTTTTCTGCGCCGCCAGCACCGGCTTCAGCTCCGCCTCCTTGAAAGGCATCCGCACCTCGCTCGACAGCGACAGCATCACCAGGATCGCGTCGACCTCGTCGGACACGCTGAGCAGATCGACGCTTCGTTGCAGGCCGCCCGAGGTCACGCCCTGGGCGGTGACATCGATCGGGTTGCGCGCCGTGCCGTATGACGGCATCAGGGTCCTGATCTCCGCCTGGATCGGCTCGGAGAGCTCCGGGACCTGCAAACCCTTGAGCGCCACCGCATCCGTGCCCCAGATGCCGGCGCCGCCGGACACGGTGACCACGGCAACCCGATCGCCCCTGGGCAGCGGATTGCTCGCCAGCACCGCGGCGATCGTGAGCGCCTCGTCGAGGTCCCCGGAGACGATGAAGCCGTACTTCGCGAACACCGCATCATAGGCCGCGGACCAGCCGGCCATGCTCGCGGTGTGCGACGCCGCCGCACGCTCGCCCGCACCGCTGCGGCCGACCTTGGTCACGACGACGGGCTTCTTCAGCTCGGCGGCACGCCGCGCTGCTGCCAAGAATTTCTCGACGTCGCGGATGCCCTCGATGAACAGCAGGATCACGTCGGTCGACGCGTCCTGCACCAGGTAGTCCAGAAACTCGCCGGCTCCGAGATCGGATTCGTTGCCGGTAGAGACGACGTAGCTTACTGCAACGCCGAGCGCCTTGGCGCGATTGTAATAGGCAAAGCCGATGCCGCCGCTTTGCGCGACGATGCCGATCCGTCGCGTGGTCGCAACCAACGGCGCCATGCCGGGCTTGACGTCGACGGCCGGACTGAACGTCGCCGCCACGTGCTGAACCTGGCTGAAAAAGCCTTCGGCGTTCGGGCCGGAGATGCGCATGCCAGTGCGCCTTGCCAGATCAGCGATTGCCTCCTGCATCGCGGCGCTGCCGCCGCCCTCCTCCGCAAAACCGGAGGAGATGATGACGGCGTTCTTCACGCCGGCGGCAGCGCATTGCTCGAGCGCGGTCAGCACTGCGCGCGCCGGAATGATGACGACGGCGAGATCGATCGGCGCGCCGATGTCCGCGATCGCCTTGTAGCAGGCGAGCCCGTCGATCTCTGCGTAGTTCGGGTTCACCGGATAGATTTGCCCGGGATACTCGTTCTTGCGCAGCATCGACAGCAGCCGCCCCGGAATCTTGTCGTGATCGCGGGAGGCGCCGATCAGCGCGATGCTTGCGGGCGCGAAGAAGCTGTCGAGCGGATGCGGCATGGGGGTATGTATCTCTCTGCTCGTGTTCAACCTATCCCCGTCATGGCCGGGCTTGTCCCGGCCATCCACGCCTCGCCTCACGCGCCAGCTTCTCGGGTCAGGAACGTGGATGCCCGGGACGAGCCCGGGCATGACGACCCAACGGGCAAATGTGCCAACTGCTCAAGCGCTGAGTCGGAACGTCACCCCACCCAACAGAAACTCATTCCCCGCCACTGCGAGCCCCTTCGCCCTTGCCGCATGAAGCACGCTTGCGACATCGGCCACCCTGAACTCCAGCGCGCTCATGATCTCAGCTCCACCCTTGACGAAGCGGAAGCTCGCGTTAGGCAGCTTCAGCTCGGTCTCGCCGCCCTCTGCCTTGCTCGGCGCGACGCCGATCAGCTTGCCCCAATGCTCGGCCAGGCCTTGCGGATCCGGGCTCTGCATCTCGACCGCCGATAGCGCCTGCGTCACGTCCTTGCGGATGAACTTTTGCCAGTCCGGCCCGGCGGGCGGATAGGGCCCCAAGACATCATCGCTGCCCTTGGTGTGGTTGAACTCGATGAAGGCGGCGCGGCAATCGCGGGGATGCAGTTGCACGCCGTGATAGGGCGGATGATCGATGACGTTCGCGGTGCGTACGCCCATTGCATTCGCGTTGCGGCCGCGCGCGTCCGGGTCGTCACAGCAGAAGATTGCCATATAGCCGCCGCGACCGCCGGTCTTGGCGATGAAGCGACCGGCTGCGGTGCCGTCCCTGGACGGCGCCACCACCTCCAGCAGGATCGTGTCGACCGGCAGCAGCGCGTTCTCCAGGCCATACTTCGCGACATTGGCGTCGCGATAGCAGACGGAAAGGCCCATGATGCCCGCGATATCTGAGATCACGGGCTCGAGCTGCGGCGCGACCAGGCAGATCTGCCGCAAGCGCATATAGGGCGCCATGGTCAGGCGCCCTTGAAGGTGGGTTTCCGCTTCTCGACAAACGCCTTTGCGGCTTCCTTGTGGTCCTCTGTATCGCCACAGCGGGTGTGATGAATGGCTTCGCCGTCGAAGCAATCCTCGAGCGGCAGGTGCTCGGCATTGTTGATGTTGCGCTTGATATAGCCGAGCGCGATCGAGGGGCCCTGCGCCAGCGACAGCGCGAGCTCGTGCGCGGTGGCGTCGATCTCGGCGTCAGGCACCACTTTCGTCACCATCCCGATCGCCTGCGCCTCCTTCGCACTCAGGACCGGCGACATCAGATAGAGCTCGCGCGCCCGTGCGCTGCCGATGAGTTGGGTAAGGAAATAGGTGCCGCCATAATCGCCGGAAAAGCCGACCTTTGCGAAGGCGGTGGTGATCTTGCAGGACTCGCTGGCGATGCGCAGATCGCAGGACAGCGCCATTGAGAGACCCGCACCGGCCGCGGCGCCATCGAGCTGCGCCACCACGGGCTTGGGCATCTGGTGCAGGATGCGCGAGACCTCCATGCCGCGGCGCAGGTTCGCGAGCTTGGTCTCGAAAGGCAGCGGCGCGCGCCCCTCGGCCATCGACTTGACGTCGCCGCCGACGCAGAAGCTGCCGCCTGCGCCCTTGAACAGCACCGCGCGCACATCCGGATCATCGGCCGCGCGCCGCGCCGCCTCCACCAGCCCGCTCACCATGTCGGGGTTGAGCGCATTCTTGCGCTCGGGACGGTTCATGGTGATGGTGAGCAGCCCGCCTTCGAGCTTTTGCAGGACCATGTCGTTGCTCATGGATGTTTGCCTTTCTTCTATGGCACCACTCTCTCACATCGTCGTTCCGGGGCGCGCCACTTGGCGCGAGCCCGGGATGACGATCTGTTGTTGGACTCGCTCCTCGCAATGAGTGCTATTTCTTCACCAGCGGACAGCGTGACTGCTCGAGCGACTGGAACGCCTCGTTGCCGGGCACGGTGGCGAGCAGCTTGTAGTCGTCCCAGCGTCCTTTGGACTCCGACGGCTTCTTGACCTCGAACAGGTACATGTCGTGCACCATGCGGCCGTCGTCACGGATCTTGCCATCATGCGCGAAGAAGTCGTTGATCGGCGTCCCCTTCATCACCTTCATGACCGCGGCAGCATCGGTGGTGCCGGCCGCCTTCACGGCTTTCAGATAATGCGTGACCGAGGAATACACGCCGGCTTGCGCCGAGGTCGGCGGCCGCTTCACGCGCTCCATGAAGCGCTTTGAGAAAGCGCGCGTCTCGTCGTTCATGTCCCAGTAGAAGGCTTCCGCCAGCAGCAGGCCCTGCGCGGTTTCCAGCCCGATCGAATCGATGTCGGTAACGAAGGCGAGCAGCGGTGAGATCTTCTGGCCGCCCTTCATGATGCCGAACTCCGACGACTGCTTGATGGCGTTGACGGTATCGCCGCCGGCGTTGGCAAGTCCGATCACCTTGGCCTTGGAGGCCTGCGCCTGAAGCAGGAAGGACGAGAAGTCGGACGTGTTGAGGGGGTGACGGACATTGCCCAGCACCTTGCCGCCGGCCTTCACCACGACATTGCTGGTGTCCTTCTCCAGGTCCTGGCCGAACGCGTAATCGGCGGTGAGGAAGAACCAGGTGTCGAGACCGGACTTCACGGCCGCAAGGCCGGTCGTGTTGGCCTGCGCAAAGGTGTCGAAGACGTAATGCACGGTATAGGGACCGCAGGCCTCGTTGGTCAGCCGGATCGAGCCGGGCCCGTTGAAGATGACGATCTTGTTGCGCGCCTTCGCGATCTCGCCGGCGGCAAGCGCGGTGGCTGAGGCCGCGACGTCGTAGATCATCTCGACGCCCTGGTTGTCGATCATGTCGCGGGCGATGTTGGCGGCAAGGTCCGCCTTGTTGAGATGATCGGCCGCGAGGATCTCGATCTTGCGGCCCAACACCTCGCCGCCGAAATCCTCCGCCGCCATCCTGGCCGCCATTTCGCTGCCGGAGCCGGTGATGTCGGCGTAGAGGCTCGACATGTCGAGAATGCCGCCGAGCTTGAGAGGCGGCTTGTCTTGGGCTTTGTCCTGGGCTTGAACTGTGCTGGCGACCAACGCCGCGACAAAAATGCCCGACAAAGTCCTCTTCATCGAAAACCTCCCTTGTCGCGCCGTACTCTGATGGTGGCTTGGTTGTTAGTATTCGCGCGATCATGCAGCATGCGTAAGGGTGCAGCAAGCGCGGCCGCGTCGCGAGGAAAAACGTTTGTTTTCCGCAAAGCGGAATGGCGCTTGGGCCGCAGATGCCTCCACATGGTCGTTGCGAGCGCAGCGAAGCAATCCAGAATCCCGCCGCGGCAAGACTCTGGATTGCTTCGCTGCGCTCGCAATGACTGAGGATGTGGCAGCCCCGTCGCTAATCCGGCCCCAAGCCTCTTCGATGGCAACCACGTTTGAGTTAAGAGTGGAGCGCAGAACAACCTTGCCGGGTCGCGTGAACCAATCACTCCTCTTCTTTTTTGCTGCCGCATCACTTCTCATCATGTCGCACGGCACAGCCTTTGCAGCTGCCTGCCAGTTCGAGTCCCAGGGTGAAGGCCGCGTCGCCGACATCGTCGATGCGCGTAGCTTGCGTCTCGACGACGGGCGCGAAGCGCGCCTCCTCGGCATCGAGCCCACTGCAACAACGAAGCAGGCGCTAGCGGCGATGCTCGTCGGCCGCGACGTTCGCCTGCGCGGCACCGATGACACGCCGGACCGCTACGGCCGCCAGCCTGCGCTGGTTTTCCTCGGCGAGAACGATACCTCCGTGCAGGCCCTATTGTTGTCCCAAGGTGATGCAATGGTCTCGGCTGAGATCGCAGACAAGGATTGCGCGGCCGCCCTGATGGCGGCGGAAGCAGAGGCGCGACGCGGAAAAAAGGGCAGCTGGGCTGACCCGTCGGCCATAAAAAACGCGGAAAGTCCGGACGATATTTTGGCCGGGATCGGGCGCTTCGTAGTGGTCGAGGGTAAAGTGCTCTCCGTCCGGCAAGCTGGGGCAACGACTTACCTCAACTTCGGCCGGAACTGGACACGCGGCTTTGCTGTGACTATTTCAAGGCGCATGGTTCCGGCCTTCGAGAACGCCGGGATCGTTCTCAAGTCCCTGGAAAATCGGAAGATTCGAGTCCGGGGCTGGGTCGAGGGGAGTGTGGGGCCGCGGATTGACGCGCTCCGGGTGGGGCAGATCGAATTATTGGGCACGAACTAGCCGGGGTAAGGCCTTAAGGCCAGGCACGGGTTAAGCGACGTGGATGGGGTTTTGGGACGCGGAACAGAGGTGAGCCGCCGCCTTCGGGTTGCGCCGGCTGGGCTTTGGGTTGGCCTATCTGTTGGCCTGGGTGCGCTGCTCTCGGGGTGCGGCGACATGGGCCGCTTCCAGACCGCGGCCCCGCCTGTCGTCACCGTGCCCAAGCCAAAACCTGCGGTCGCGCAGACGCCGGCCACGGAGAAGGAGCACGAGCGCATCCTTGCCAGCTATGGGGGCGCCTATGACGATCCCCGGCTCGAGCAGCTCGTCACCAAGACGGTCGAGCGGCTGGTCGCGGCCTCCGATCGACCCGACCAGGGCTACAAGGTCACGATCCTGAATTCCGGCGCAGTGAATGCCTTCGCGCTGCCGAACGGTCAACTCTATGTCACGCGCGGCCTGCTCGCGCTCGCCAGCGACACCTCCGAATTGTCGTCCGTGCTCAGCCACGAGATGGCGCATGTGCTGTCCAAGCACGCCGCGATGCGCGAGGACCAGGCGCGCCAGGCCGCGATCGTCACCCGCGTCGTCACCGACATGAGCAACGATCCCGAGCTCACCGCGCTCGCGCTTGCCAAGACCAAGCTCACCATGGCGAGCTTTTCGCGCAACCAGGAGTTCGAGGCCGACGGCATCGGCGTCGGCATCTCCGCGCGGGCGCATTTCGATCCCTATGGCGCGGCGCGCTTCCTTTCGGCGATGGAGCGTAATGCCGAGCTGAAGGCTGGCAAGAACGCGCTCGATCCGCGCGCGCAGGATTTCACCTCCTCGCATCCGGCTACCCCCGAGCGCGTGCAGAACGCACAGACGATCGCGCGGCAATATGCAGCGCCGGAGGACGCCGAGCGCGACCGCGAGACCTATCTCGGCGCGATCGACAACATCGTCTATGGCGAGGACCCGAGCGAAGGCTTTGTCCGCGGCCGCCGCTTCCTGCACCCCAAGCTCGGCTTCACCTTCCAGGCGCCCGACAATTTCACGCTCGACAACACCGCGCAGGCGGTGATCGGCGTGCGCGAGGGCGGCTCGCAGGCGATGCGCTTCGACGTCGTACGGGTGCCGGCCGAGCAGACGCTCGGCGACTATCTCAATTCCGGCTGGATGGAAGGCGTCGACAAATCCTCGACTGAGGACATCACCATCAACGGCTTTCCGGCAGCCGCGGTGACCGCCAAGGGCGACCAGTGGCAATTCAAGGTCTACGCGCTGCGCTTCGGCAGCGACGTCTACCGCTTCATCTTCGCGAGCCGGCAGAAGACCACCGAGAGCGAGCGCAATGCGCGCGAGACAGTGAACTCATTCCGCCGCCTGACGCTCGAGGAGATCCAGGCCGCCCGTCCCCTGCGCATCAAGGTGATCACCGTGCAGCCCGGCGACACCGTGGAATCGCTCGCCCATCGTATGGCCGGCGTCGATCATCCGACCGAGCGCTTCCGCGTGCTCAACGGCCTCGACGCCCACGCGCAGGTGAAAGTGCGCGACCGCGTGAAGATCGTGGTGGATTAAGGTCTCTAGGGTGGGCAAAGCGCAAGCGTGCCCACCACTTCTGGTGCAATCGCGGATGGATGGTGGGCACGGCGCAAGAGCGCCTTTGCCCACCCTACCGCACCCGAGTTGGTGCGGCCGCCGACGGACCTAACTAACTACCCGCATCCATATCGCCGCGTTCGCGCTGGCCGCTCAGCCAGAGCGCCATCAGCGTCCACAATGCGCCGGAGAGCAGATAGGCACCCGAGGCAATGACGCCGAGATTGGTGGCAAGCAGGAGCGCGGCGAGCGGGGCAAAGCCGGCGCCGAACAGCCAGGCCATGTCGGAGGTGAGCGCCGAGGCCGTGTAACGGTACATCTGCTTGAAGTTGGAGGCGATCGCACCGGAAGACTGGCCGAAGGACAGACCGAGCAGAATGAAACCGAGCACCATGTAGATGGTCTCACCGAACGCGCCGGCATCGAGCAGCTGCGGGGCAAAGCCGCTATAGACCGCGATTGCGATCGCCGAGCCCATCAGCAGCGACTTGCGGCCGACGCGGTCGGCGATAATGCCGGAGGCCACGATCGCCGCGACGCCGAAGGCGGCGCCGACGATCTCGATCATCAGGAACCTTACCGGGCTCTCATGGGTGAACAGAAATACCCAGGACAGCGGAAACACCGTGACCATGTGGAACAGCGCGAAGCTCGCCAGCGGCGCGAAGGCCCCGAGCATGATGTTGTGGCCTTCGCGCGCGACGGTGTCGGAGATGCGCGAGGGCTGCAAGTCACGGGTCTCGAACAGCGAGGCATATTCCTCCGTCGCGACCATGCGCAGGCGCGCAAACAGCGCCACGACGTTGATGGCGAAGGCGACGAAGAACGGATAGCGCCAGCCCCAGTCGAAGAAATCGTCGGCCGAGAGATTGCCGGCGAAATACGCAAACAGCGCGCTCGCCACGATCAGCCCGAGCGGCGCGCCGAGCTGCGGCACCATCGCGTACCAGCCGCGCTTGTTCGGCGGCGCGTTGAGCGCGAGCAGAGAGGCAAGCCCGTCCCACGCGCCGCCCCAGGCGAGACCTTGGGCTGCTCGCGCCAGCGCCAGGAGCCAGATCGCGGCCGCGCCGATGTCGCTGTAGCCGGGCAGGAACGCGATCGCCACCGTCGCGGTGCCCAGGAGGAACAGCGCGGCGACCAGTTTTGCTGTCCTGCCGTATTCGCGGTCGACCGTCATGAAGATGACGGTGCCGAGCGGCCGCGCCATGAAGGCGAGCGCGAAGATCGCGAATGAATAAAGTGTGCCGGTCAGTTCGGTGGCGAACGGAAAGACCAGGCGCGGAAACACGATCACCGAGGCGATCGCATAGACGAAGAAGTCGAAGAACTCCGAGGTGCGCCCGATGATGACGCCGATGGCGATCTCGCCGGGATTGGCCTGGTCGTGACCATGCTCGCCCGGGTTTACGCCTGCCATTGCGGGGGTCTGTGCCATCGCCATCGTGTGCTCTTAACGTCCTGAGAACCAAAGCCGACCACCCGGCGGTCGCCGGGCATTCTCCCCCCTCTCTGGCCCACCATTCCGCACTGCAACATTGGACAAATTGTCCAATGTCCCAATTGGTGCGCCGCAGCTACGCCTTGGCTGCACTACGAAATTTTCAACCAAAAGGCCTACCTGTGTCCCGTCTACGGATCCTGGCGCTACTACCTTTGGCAGTCGTCCTAAGTGGCTGCAACTTCATCGTGCTTGCGCCGGCCGGTGATATCGCAGCGCAACAGCGCGACCTCGTCATCATCTCCACCGTCCTGATGCTCCTCATCGTCGTGCCCGTGATGGCGCTGACGGTGCTGTTCGCCTGGCGCTATCGCGAGTCCAACAAGGCCGCGCGCTACGAGCCCGAATGGGACCATTCGACCAAGCTCGAGCTGGTGATCTGGTCGGCGCCGCTGCTGATCATCGTTTGCCTGGGTGCGCTGACCTGGATGGGCACGCATCTGCTCGATCCCTACCGTTCACTGGACCGCATCGCCGCCGATCGTCGGGTCGATGAGGCGACGGTGCCACTCGAGATCGATGTCGTCGCGCTCGACTGGAAATGGCTCTTCATCTATCGCGACTACGGCATCGCCACCGTCAACGAGTTGGCTGCTCCCGTCGATCGCCCGATCGACTTCCACATCACCGCCTCGACGGTGATGAACTCGTTCTATATCCCCGCGCTCGCCGGCCAGATCTATGCGATGCCGGGCATGGAGACCAAGCTCCACGCCGTCGTGAACCACGCCGGCACTTACAAGGGCTTTTCGGCGAACTACAGCGGCGCCGGCTTCTCCGGCATGCACTTCGCCTTCCACGGCCTGGACGACAAGGGCTTTGGCGAGTGGATCGGACGCGCGAAAGCCGCCGGCGGCACGCTCGGCCGCGCCGAATATCTCCAGCTCGAGAAGCCGAGCCAGAACGAGCCGGTGCGGCGCTACGGCACCATCGATGCCGATCTCTACCGCCTGATCCTCAACATGTGCGTCGAGACCGGCAAGATGTGCCAGAGCGAGATGATGGCGATCGACGCCAAGGGCGGCCTCGGTCATGAGGGCCTGAACAACATCCTGCCGCTCGCCTACGACAAGTATGCCCGCCGCGGCACGCCGCTTGGGCCGGAGCCGACCTTCGTTGCCGGCACCTGCACGCCTGACGCTCCGCAGGGCCAGACGACCGCGGCGATCAAGGAGCCCCGCGACGCCACGCCGCTGCTTGGCGCCGGCTTGAAGCGGCCGAGCTTCACGCCGCTCAAGTCCTCATCCTTCTTCCTCGGACAACGTCCGAAGTCAGACTCCTAAAGAGAGCACGCATGTCTCCTGATCTCATCAAGCTCATCTTTGGCCGGCTCGGCATCGAGTCGCTGCCACTGCACGAGCCGATCGTCGTTGGCACCTTCGCGGTGGTCGCGCTCGGCGGCATCACGCTGCTCGGCGGCCTCACCTATTTCCGTCTCTGGGGCTACCTCTGGCGCGAATGGTTCACCACCGTGGACCACAAGCGCATCGGCATCATGTACATGATCCTCGGCATCGTGATGCTGTTGCGTGGTTTCGCCGACGCCCTCATGATGCGTGGGCAGCAGGCGCTCGCGTTTGGCGGCTCCGAAGGCTACCTCAACGCCCATCACTACGACCAGGTCTTCACCGCCCACGGCGTGATCATGATCTTCTTCGTGGCGATGCCGCTGGTCACGGGCCTGATGAACTACGTCGTGCCGCTCCAGATCGGCGCCCGCGACGTGTCGTTCCCGTTCCTGAACAATTTCAGCTTCTGGATGACGGTCGGCGGTGCGGTGCTGGTGATGGCGTCGCTGTTCATCGGCGAATTCGCCCGCACCGGCTGGCTGGCTTATCCGCCGCTGTCGAACATCGGCTACAGTCCCGACGTCGGCGTAGACTATTACATCTGGGCGCTGCAGGTCGCAGGCGTCGGAACGACCTTATCCGGCATCAACCTGATCTGCACCATCGTCAAGCTGCGCTGCCCCGGCATGACCATGATGAAGATGCCGGTGTTCACCTGGACCTCGCTCTGCACCAACATCCTGATCGTCGCCTCCTTCCCGGTCCTGACCGTCGTGCTCGCGCTGCTCTCGCTCGACCGCTACGTCGGCACCAACTTCTTCACGAACGATTTCGGCGGCAGCCCGATGATGTATGTGAACCTGATCTGGATCTGGGGCCATCCCGAGGTCTACATCCTGGTTTTGCCAGCGTTCGGCATCTTCTCCGAGGTGACCTCGACCTTCTCCGGCAAGCGGCTGTTCGGCTACACCTCGATGGTCTACGCCACAGTCGTCATCACCATCCTGTCGTACCTGGTCTGGCTGCACCACTTCTTCACGATGGGATCGGGCGCCAGCGTCAACTCCTTCTTCGGCATCACCACGATGATCATCTCGATCCCGACGGGCGCGAAGATGTTCAACTGGCTGTTCACGATGTATCGCGGCCGAATTCGCTACGAGCTGCCGATGCTTTGGACGATCGCCTTCATGCTGACCTTTGTGCTCGGCGGCATGACCGGCGTGCTGCTCGCAGTGCCGCCGGCCGACTTCGTCCTGCACAACAGCCTGTTCCTGATCGCGCACTTCCACAACGTGATCATCGGTGGCGTGGTGTTCGGCGCGTTCGCCGGCATCAACTACTGGTTCCCGAAGGCGTTCGGCTTCAAGCTCGATCCGTTCTGGGGCAAGCTGTCGTTCTGGTTCTGGGTCACCGGCTTCTACCTCGCCTTCATGCCGCTCTACGTCCTCGGCCTGATGGGCGTGACCCGCCGCCTGCGCGTGTTCGACGATCCTTCGCTTCAGATCTGGTTCGTCATTGCTGCGATCGGCGCCGTCCTCGTCTTCCTCGGCATCCTCAGCATGCTGATGCAGTTCGCGGTCAGCTTCCTCAAGCGCGAGCAGCTCAAGGACGTCACCGGCGATCCCTGGGACGCGCGCACGCTGGAATGGGCCACCTCCTCGCCCCCGCCGGACTACAACTTCGCTTTCACGCCCGTCGTTCACGACAATGACGCGTGGTGGGACATGAAGAAGCGCGGCTACCAGCGTCCGCTCACCGGGTTCAAGCCAATCCACATGCCCAGCAGCACCGGCACCGGCATCATCCTCGCCGGCTTCGCCACCGCGATGGGATTCGGCCTGATCTGGTACATCTGGTGGCTGGCCGCCGTGAGCTTCATCGCGATGCTCGCCGTCGGCATCGGCCACACCTTCAACTATCACCGCGACTTCGACATTCCGGCCGACGACGTCGTCCGGAGCGAGGATGCGCGTACCAAACTGCTCGCCGGAGCCAAGTAGATGACTGTCGCTATCAAACCGACCCAATCCGGCGAGCCGATCTTCTACCTCGCCGACGAGCATCCGCATCCGGAAGGCTACAGCACCTCGCTCGGCTTCTGGATCTATCTGATGAGCGACTGCCTCATCTTTGCGATCCTGTTCGCCACCTTCGGCGTGCTCGGCGGCAACTACGCCGCCGGTCCCGCGCCCAAGGACCTGTTCGACCTATCGCTGGTCGCCGTGAACACATCGATGCTGCTGCTGTCGTCGATCACTTACGGTTTTGCGATGCTGACGATGCAGCAGAACAAGATCGCTCAGACGCAGATGTGGCTGGCGATTACCGGCCTGTTCGGTCTCGCCTTCATCGGCATCGAGCTCACCGAGTTCGCCCACATGATCCACGAAGGCGCCACCCCGCAGCGCAGCGCCTTCCTGTCCGCCTTCTTCACCCTGGTCGGCACCCACGGCCTGCACGTCAGCTGCGGCCTGATCTGGCTGGTAACGCTGATGGTGCAGGTCTGGCGCTTCGGCCTGATCGAGGCCAACCGCCGCCGGCTGATGTGCCTGTCGATGTTCTGGCACTTCCTCGATGTGGTCTGGATCGGCGTCTTTACCTTCGTCTATCTCCTGGGAGTTCTGCGATGAGCACCGATACCCACGCCGCCCATGCGGACGACCATCACCACGGCGACAGCCATGCCCATGGCTCATTCTCGACCTATATGCTCGGCTTCGTGCTCTCGGTCGTGCTGACCGCGATCCCGTTCTGGCTGGTGATGAGCGGTACGCTGCCGAGCAAGCAGATCACCGCGCTCGTGATCATGGCGTTCGCAATCGTGCAGATCGTCGTGCACATGATCTACTTCCTGCACATGAACGCCAGGGCCGAGGGCGGCTGGAGCATGATGGCGATGATCTTCACCATCGTCATGGTCGTGATCGCGCTGTCCGGCTCGCTGTGGGTGATGAACCACCTCAACAGCAACATGATGCCGATCCACCAGATGAGCGGGATGAAGTGATCGCAGCCATGAGACACGACGGACGGAAAGCGCGCAGTCGTACCAGGGCTGCGCGCCCGCCTTTGTGGCTCACGACGCTCTCCCTCCTCGCCATCGCCATCCTGATCGGCCTCGGCGTCTGGCAGATCGAACGGCGCGCCTGGAAGCTGGCGCTGATCGACCGCGTAGAGACGCGCGTTCAGGCCGCGCCGACCATGTTGCCGCCGCCTGCGACCTGGCCCGCGGTCACCGCCGCGACCGACGAATACCGCCACGTCAGCGTCACCGGCCGCCTGCTGAACGACCGGGAGACGCTGGTCAAAGCCGTGACGGAGGAAGGCGCCGGCTTCTGGGTGCTGACGCCGTTTCAGCGCGACGACGGCACACTCGTCTTGATCAATCGCGGCTTCGTGCCGGTGGAGAAGCGTGATCCTGCGACGCGGCCGGATGGTAACGTATCCGGCACGATCGAGCTCACCGGCCTCCTGCGCATGAGCGAGCCGAAGGGCGGCTTCCTGCGCGACAACGATCCCGCGCATGACCGCTGGTATTCGCGCGACGTCGCGGCGATCGCCGCCACGCGTGGCCTTGGCGAGGTCGCGCCCTTCTTCATCGATGCCGACGCGGCCCCTAATGCCGGCGTCTTTCCGATCGGCGGATTGACCGTGATCCGCTTTCCCAATAACCACCTGATTTACGCGCTGACATGGTTTGCTCTGGCCATTATGCTGGCCGGTAAACTCTTCGTCACATTCGGCGGCGGGCTGTTCCGCCGCGGGCGCTTTGTCCACGAAAGGGCCGGCGAGGCCGCCGCCCGCGGGACGGGATCAGATGCTGGAACGATCGTCGAGCCGACCTGAGAAGGAAAAGCTCTCTCTCGGATATGACGCGGCCGCGCTTCCCGTACAGGTGGAGGGCCGCACCGAATTGACCGCGACGTCGCTGCCCGCGCCGACCGACGACGAGACCAACCGCAAGAACATGGCGCTGCTGATCCAGCTGCGCTGGACCGCGGTCGTCGGCCAGATCGTCACGATCGGGACGGCGCATTTCGGGCTTGGCATCGAGCTGCCGCTCACGCGGATGGGCGCTGTGATCTCGGCGCTGGTGCTGCTCAACATTTCGAGCCTGGTCTGGGTGCGCCATCGCGCCGCGATCACCAACAACGAGCTGCTGGTCGCGCTGATGCTGGACGTCGCCGCGCTGACGGCGCAGCTTTACCTCAGCGGCGGCGCCACCAATCCCTTCACCTCGCTGTTCCTGTTGCAGGTGACGCTGGGCGCGGTGCTGCTCGATGCGCGCTCGACCTGGTCGCTGGTGGCACTGACCTGCGCCGCCTTCGTCTGGCTGACGCTCGCCTACCGGCCGCTGGACCTGCCGCACAACCCCCTCAGCGACACCTACAGCCTGACAGTCGTCGGGATGCTCTTTGGATTCGTGCTCAACGCGGTGCTGCTGGTGGTGTTCGTGACCCGCATCAACAGGAACCTGCGCGATCGCGATGCCCATCTGGCGGCGCTGCGCCAGCATGCCGCCGAGCAGGACCACATCGTCCGCATGGGCCTGCTCGCCTCGGGCGCCGCGCATGAGCTCGGCACCCCGCTCGCCTCGCTCTCGGTGATCCTCAACGATTGGCGCCGCATGCCGGATCTGGCGGGCGACCACGAGCTCGCCGAGGATCTCGCCGAGATGGAGACCTCGCTGCAACGCTGCAAATCGATCGTGACGGGCATCCTGGTCTCCGCCGGCGAAGCCCGCGGCGAGGGATCGGCGCCGACGACCGTGGCAGCCTTCCTGACGGCGCTGGTCGAGGAATGGCGCAACGCGCGCTCGGCGCGCACGCTCTACTTCACCAACACGTTTGGCGACGACGTCGCGATCGTCTCCGACATCGCGCTGAAGCAGGTGATCTTCAACGTGCTCGACAACGCCTACGAGGTCTCGCGCGAGTGGGTCGAGCTCTTGGCCGAGCGCGAGGACGACAAGCTCGTGCTGTCGATCAGCGACCGCGGCCAGGGCTTCGCGCCGGAGATGCTGGCGCAGCTCGGAAAGCCCTACCAGTCGAGCAAGGGCCGCGCCGGCGGCGGGCTCGGCCTGTTCCTGGTGGTCAATGTCGTGCGCAAGCTTGGGGGCATGGTGACCGCGGAGAACCACAGAAAGCGCGGCGCCACCGTGCGACTCGTGCTGCCGCTCTCCACGCTCGCCATCGGAGACGGTTTTGGTGCCTGAGCAGTCGCTGATCATTGTCGAGGACGATGCTGGCTTCGCGCGCACGCTGAAGCGCTCGTTCGAGCGTCGCGGCTATTCCGTGGTGATTGCGGCCTCGATCGAAGAGGTCCGGAAGGAGCTCGAGGACAAGTCGTTCGGCCGCGCCGTCGTCGACCTCAAGCTCGGCGGCGCCTCGGGGCTTGCCTGCGTCGAGCTGCTGCACAGCCATGATCCCGACACGCTGATCGTGGTGCTCACGGGCTTTGCCAGCATCGCCACCGCAGTGGAGGCGATCAAGCTCGGAGCCTGCCACTATCTCGCAAAGCCCTCCAACACCGACGACATCGAAGCCGCGTTCCAGAAGGCCGAAGGCAATGCCGAGGTGGCACTGGACAGCCGGCCAACCTCGATCAAGACGCTGGAGTGGGAGCGCATCCACCAGACCCTGATCGAGACCGATTTCAACATCTCGGAAGCCGCGCGGCGGCTCGGCATGCACCGCCGCACGCTGGCAAGAAAGCTCGAGAAGCGGCCGGTGAAGTGAGCGGGAATCCCTCGCCGTGATTGTAGGGTCGGTTAGCCAACGGGTCCGCGCAACCCACCACCGTTTGTCTTCGCGGAAGCGGACGAGGTGCGTTACGCTACGCTAACCATCCTACGCGGCTGCCCAACGGCCGCAGAGGCCACGCGAGGAGACCACCCCGTGACCACGCTTGTCGAGCGCCTTGACCTGTCTGCCGTATTGCCGCGTGCGCGCGATCGGCGCGAGACCGAAACCGTCGAGTTTGCCCAGGCCGCGCTCGCAGCGGCCAAGCAGGAGGGCCTGCGGCTGGCGGTGCGGGCGCGCTATGTCGCGCTCGCGGTGATCGCTTGCCTGCTCATCTACATCAATCCGGTTTGGGACCAGCTCTATTATGTGGCGCTGCTTGGCCTGTTCGCCCTGATTGGCTGGGCCCAGGTCAGGGTTGGCCGGGTTGGCGTGTCGAGGCCGGAGCTGGCGCTGTTGTTCTGCGACCTCGCACTGCTGACCTTGATCCTCATCGTGCCGAATCCGTTCGGATCCGCGCGCTTGCCCGTGGCGATGCAATTCCATTTGGGCAACTTCATCTATTTCTTCGTGCTGCTGTCGGGTGCGACGCTGGCCTACTCCTGGCGCACCGTCATAGCCGTCGGAACGTGGACCGCGGCTCTTTGGATCATCGGCGTTGCCTGGGTGTGGTCGCAACCCGATCGCGACCCTGAACTAACCGCCCGCATCGCCGCGGCGATCGGCAGCGATCACAGGCTGTTTCAGTTGATCTCGCCAAGTTCGATCGCGCTCGGCACGCGCATCCAGGAGATCGTCGTGTTCATGATCGTCGCGGCGACGCTCGCTCTGGCGGTGCGTCGCAGCAATGATCTCCTGATCCGTCATGCCGCGGTGGAGCGCGAACGCGGCAATCTCGCGCGCTATTTCTCGCCAAACGTGGTCGACGAGCTGTCGCGGCACGACGAGCCGCTGAAGCAGGTGCGCACCCAAAACGTCGCGGTGCTGTTCGTCGACATCGTCGGCTTCACGGCCTTTGCCGACGCGCGCACGCCGGAGGACGTCGTGCGCACCTTGCGCGAATTCCACGCGCTGATGGAGCAGGAGGTGTTCCGCCACAGCGGCACGCTGGACAAATATCTCGGCGACGGGCTGATGGCGACCTTCGGCACACCCTTCGTCGGCAAGCTTGATGCCAGCAACGCACTACGCTGCGCGCAGGCGATGATGGCGGCCGCGGATCGCTGGAACGGGCAGCGCAAGGCGGCCGGCGAGTCTCCGATCCGCGTCAGCTTTGGCCTGCATTATGGACCCGTGGTGCTCGGCGACATCGGGGTCACCTGTCTCGAATTTGCGGTGATCGGCTCGACCGTGAACGCGGCAAGCCGGCTCGAATCCTTGACGCGCACGCTCGGCTGCGCGCTGGTGGCCAGCGACGATCTCGTCAGGCGCGCCAGGGTCGAGCTCGGCGATGCCGAGGAGGCGTTTCGTCCGCTGATGGCCCAGGCCCCGCAGACGGTCCGCGGCCTCGAGCAGCCGGTCGCGATCTGGACGCAGGCCCGCGCGGGAGAGCCGTAGATCGCAGCGATCGCGACGGGGTTGGCGGATACGGTTCAGCGCGCGGACCACCGCCACCGCTATCATTCGGCCGGCGAACTCCGGCCACGGAGTTCCGGTCCAGCGGCCTCAATCGGACCTTCTTGACTGAGCCCGTATGCCACTCGGCGACTCGCCAAAGCGCGAGTGAAACGATCGATTGAAATAGGAGATATCGGAAAAGCCGACCTCCAATGCAATGTCGGAAATCAGTCTTGGGCTCGCGGCCGGCTCCGTCAAAAGCGCGAACGCTCGTTGCAGGCGCAACTCGTTCACCTGGGCGGTAAAGGATGACCCCGCGGTTTCGAGCAGCCGCTGCAGATAGCGAGGAGAAACGCCTTGGCTATGCGCCACCGCTTCCAGATTGAGTTCCGGGTCGTCAAAATGGGCAGCGATGTAATCCAAGGCGGCGGCCAATCGGATCGCCACCACTGCGCTGGCGTTGCTCTCACCCGACAGACAGTCCCGACTCAGCATCATTGCCGCGAGATCGTGAACATGCGTCGCGACCAGAGAACGTAGATCGGACGTCGCCAGGCGAAGCTCGTCCCATAGTGGACGCATATAGCTTCTGATGAGCCTGAGGGTGGTGTGCTCGCGCGGGATGGGCTGCATCGTCGGCTCATCGATATGGCTAAGGCGCGATGCAAGCTCGGCACGCGGGATCACCAGCGCGAAATAGCTTCCTCCTGCGAAGCTCACGCTCCCGGTGCTTCTGTGGTGCACTGCGATGGCATCTCCAGCCCGGAGCGTCGCCTCCCGACCCCGCTGAGTTACGACAGAGCGCTTCGTCATGTTTATGATGATGGCGATGGATCCATCGGCGTCCGCCGCATCGCTTGTGCGACGAAATCGAAGCGGCGAAGACGTGGAAGAGAACGCATTCAGCCCCGGCAGGATACGCAACGTCGACCGGGCGTGGAATGGAATATCCGACAACGGCTCGATATCGACCCGAAGAATCTTGTCGCCGAATTCCTCGCGCCACATGGAGAGGCGCTTTCGCTGGGGAAACTTGTCAGTCGAAAGTCGAAATGTTGCGAGTTCAGGCAAGCATTCCGACGTCTGGTGCTTTCCTGTTTCACTCATGGGCTTCGACCTCAGACGCGTCTCAGAACCTCGCGAAGCAAAAGCGGAGCGTGAGATGCTGAGCAAATACCCTGTCGTCGCACGCACCGGATGGTACTCCTCTCCGGAAGAGCGTCGAGGCATCTGCTGATTGACTCGATTCGCAGAGCCACGCGGGTCACTCCTTCCGATCAGCACACAGTCGGCAACTTATTCAGCCGAACCACAATCCGAGCGTGTTGACAATTCACGTACCCAGGTTCGGAGCTGCCGTTCGCAATTGACCAAGAAGATCTGCCGTTCGTTCGCTAGAGTGGCAAGTTACGGAGTGCAGGAAAATACCATATTTCAATTTATCGTGGCGGGATGTGAGCTGGTTCACTCTTCGCGCATAGCCGATGGAAGGAGATTGCCATGAAGAAGTTGTTCTTGATGGTTGCAATTGCGCCGGCGATGGTAGTCGGCTTCTCAGCGGGGGCAGCAGAACTTCCAAGCTTTGAACTCATGGGCTTTCCGATCACGTCGCATCAGGTTGCGGTGATGGGGGCATCCGGGGTTGAGGAGCAGTCTCCCGCTCCGACGCTGGAGTCTGCTGGTATGCCTGCTTCACCCCATCAGATCGCCGTCCTGACTCCGCGTCGGAGCATGATCGCGCAGCGGAAGGCGCCGAAACTGACCACAATAGGGTTCTCTGCGCGGGACTAGGCGGGGCCTGTGAGACCCCATCATCCCGCTACCACTTTCAGCTTTGCCGATGCCATTTTGACGCAAGCATGATTTCAGGAGCCGCCTCGGACATTCTTTATCCGAAGCGGCGGCAACGCAGTCCGGTGCGCCATTTCGCCACACAGTGACTGGTTGTCCACGTATCCGCAATCAACTGGACTCGCGCGCGCGGTGCAGGAAGCGCGTGCAAGTACAACCCCAACGAGGATCGCCATGCGCACGTATGTCTGGCTCCTGAGGGTGCTGATCGCAGGCGTTATCGCTGGAGGCAACTTCGCCAGCACGGCCGTCGGGAATCTCGGGCATCAATTGGTCGACAGGGACGCTCTGCCACCCGTCGATGCCGAACTCGTCATTGCCGTTGACGTCTCCTACTCGATGGATGAGGAGGAGCTTGTCGTCCAGCGCGAAGGTTATGCGCAGGCCGTCACCTCCGAGGAATTTCTCCAGGCGCTCAAGGTCGGGCCGAGCAAGAGATTGGCGGTGACCTATTTCGAATGGTCTGCATCGGATGATCAGAAGATCATCGTGCCCTGGAGGCTCGTCGACGGCCCGGAATCCGCAGATGCACTGGCTGCGGAGATCATGCAAACGCCGGTTCGCCGAGGTTCGCGCACCTCGATTTCCGGCGCGATCCATTTTGCAATACCGCTGTTCGACCAGAATCGGTACCACGGGCTGCGACGCGTGATCGATATTTCGGGTGATGGCGCGAACAACGAGGGCCCCCCGGTGACCAAGGCGCGCAATGCGGCGATCGAGAAGGGCATCACGATTAACGGCCTGCCGATCATGATGAAACGAACGACGGTTTCGATGATGGATATCGATAACCTCGATTTATATTACGAGGATTGCGTGATTGGAGGCCCAGGCTCGTTCATGCTGGTGATCAGAGAGCGAGAGAAGTTCAAGGAGGCAATCCGAACCAAGTTGGCAATGGAGGTCGCCGGCCTGACACCGGCGCCCCGGATCGTCTCGGTGGCCGAAAGCGAACCGAGGGTATCCTGTGGTATTGGTGAGGAAATATGGGAGAGGCGAAGCCGGTGGTGAGAAGGCGAACGTGCGAGTGAAACGGGAAGCTATTGGCTCGACGCGTCCGATCGCAGGAAGGAAACTATTTTTGCCCTGTCGTCGGCAGATGCAAGTCCACCAAATGGCTTCATGCTGTTGCCCGGTATCAACTCATCCGGATTGGCGATGAAGCGCTCGAGCTTTTCTTCGTCCCACACGAGATCCGCCCCCTTCATCGCGCTAGAGTAGTTATAACCCTGCAGCGAGCCGGCCTTCCTCCCGACGATCCTGTACAGATGCGGGCCCAAGCGATTGTCGCCGTCCTTGGTCGTATGGCAGGTCCGACATGCATTGTTGAACGCGCGTTGTCCTGAGCCGGTATCGACACTTTGTCGCCCCGGCTCCTGTCCATGGCAAGGCGAATGCAGCATGTAGGCCATCCAGCCGAGGGCCACGAGTGCGCTCATCCAATTGACGTGCTGCACACGCGCATCTCGCGACCGGCCGGACTTCGGCAAGGCAAGGCGCGTCAGGAGCTGCGGCTGCTTCATTTGATCACCTCGCTGGCGAAGCGATTATCTGACCCAAGGCGGCTTCGAAGTCCCGTATCTCACCAGCATCTTGCAATTGGCGGATCGGAGCCGGAATTCAAATGAAATTGTCTGCCTTGGCCGTTTCCCTACCTCGTACCATACGCGCGGTCGCCCGCGTCGCCGAGGCCGGGCAGGATGTAGCCATGCTCGTCGAGCCCTTCATCGATGGCCGCAGTCCAGATCGGGACGTCCGGATGCAGGCCGCGAATCCGCTCGAGGCCTTCCGGCGCGGCGATCAGGCAAGCCAGCCGGATATCTTTTGCGCCGCGCTCCTTCAGCCGGTCGACTGCGGCCACCGCCGTGTTGGCGGTTGCGACCACCGGCGTCACCACAATCGCGAGCCGTTCGCCGAGGTCGGAGGGCGACTTGAAGAAATATTCGACGGCCGCGAAGCTGTGCGGTTCGCGATAGAGCCCGATATGCGCGACACGCGCGGTCGGGACCAGGTCCATCATGCCGTCGACGAACGTCGTGCCTGCGCGCAGCACCGGAACGAACACCAACTTCTTACCGGCGATCTTGGCCGACTGCATGCGCGCAAGCGGCGTGTCGACGACGACCTCGGCAAGCGGAAGATCGCGCGTGACCTCGTAGCACAGCAGCATCCCGATCTCCTTGACGAGCTCACGGAAGGATTTCGTCGAGATGGACTTGTCCCGCACCAGCGTCAGCTTGTGCTGGACCAGGGGATGATCGACGATCGTGACGCCTTCCATGACGCGATGCTCCTGAAATTATCGATGTGCAATGCGGCAGCTTCGAACCATGCGCTAGAAAACCGTACCGTCGCTGATCACCTTGAGCGGCGGCGCGCCGTCGGGACGACGCGCGAAGGCAATGGCGCGGCCCGCGGCCCAGGTGCCGCCTTCCAGAATGCTGGCGAGAGGCAATGACGCCGGCGTGCGACCGAGTTTTGCGCGGACGTCACCTGCGAGCCGGTCGAGCAGCGCGACCGTCAGCGCGCGCCACTCCACGACGAGCAGCGAATCCACCGCGTGCGCACGCTCGGCATCAGCGACGTCGCGCAGACGAAGCACCTCGTGATCCACGAACAAGCCGCCGTTGCGGTATTCGGCGAGCCCGGTGAGGCCGTCGATATCGGTCACGTCAAAGCCGGCGCGCTGCAAGGGCTCGATCAGCGAATAGCTCAGCCATTGCGACAGCTTGTGCAGGGGCACGAGACCTGTGGTCGCGTCATCGGTCTTGATCGCGGGGTGGCGCCAGCAATCGCCGAGCGGAATGCCGGCGAGCTCGAGTCGCGACGGCCAGATCGGTCCGAGCTGGCTCAGCACTTCGGACAGAATGAGCGCCGCGGGGATCGCACCGTCGATCGCCTTGGCAGCGAGATGATCGAACAACCCGCCTGGACGTGGCCGATCATGCATACCGAATATCTGCGGACGAGACGCCACCAGCCGCCCCAAGCGCCGCAACAAATCCGTGCGTCCCTCAAGCCCCAGCAGCGGATTGCTGTCCGTGACCTGAAAGCCAGACTCGAGCCGCGCGAGCGGGAGTTGCGCGATCACATCCGCATCGACGCGGAAGGGAGAGCGCGGGTCAGCGGAAAACGCGCCCCTTTCGAACATGTCGAGGCTTGCCAGCGCAAGCCCCTCGGAGCGCCCGATGTGCTGCCCCGTCATGGCATCGCGGTAACACCAGTCAGCTCCGGCGCCAGCATCCAGCAACACGCTGACGATGGCGAGATCGAATTCGGCGCGCGCCCGCGCGGCACGATCCGGCCAGGACAAGCTGTCCGCGAGGCGTGACCAACGGTCGGCGCCACCGAGGACGAAGTGCCGCCACCGCGCGTGAAAGGGAATATCCAGCGCAGGATAGGACCGTCGCGTGACCGCGAGCACGGCATCCACGACAGCGTCCATGCGATCGAGATGAACCGTGAAATGCGTCAGTCCGTCGTCGAGGCCGATGTCGAGCATCCGCGCGGCGCGCGCGCGGACTGCTTCCGCGGAGAGCAGCGATCGGGCCTCTCGTTCTGTGGCCGCCGCCATCACGTGACTCAATATTTCTCCAGCGAGCGTCCGACCGTGTCGGTCAGATCCTTCGCCGTCGGAATCTCTTCGGCGTAGTAGCCGGCCGCCTTCTTGGCAGCGATCTCGACATGCGCGTCGGCCGGAATGAGCTCCAGCGGGATCGGCACGCGCTCGACGATATCGATGCCCTGGCCCGTGAGCGCGTCATATTTCATGTCGCTCATCGACAGGAAGCGATCGATGCGTTTCAAGCCGAGCCAGTGGATCGTGTCCGGCATCAGTTGCTGGAAGCGTGCATCCTGCACGCCGGCCACGCATTCGGTCCGCTCGAAATAGGCGGCGGCTGCGTCGCCGTCCTCCTGGCGCTTGCGCGCATTGTAGACCAGGAATTTCGTGACCTCGCCGAGCGCGCGCCCTTCCTTGCGGTTGTAGACGACGAGCCCAAGCCCGCCCTCCTGCGCGCCGCGCGCGCATTCCTCGATGCCGTGAATGAGGTAGGGGCGGCAGGTGCAGATGTCGGAGCCGAACACGTCGGAGCCGTTGCATTCGTCATGCACGCGGCAGGTGATCCTGGTGCGATGATCGGGCAGTTTCGTCACGTCGCCGAACAGGTAGACCGTGGTGCCGCCGATCGGCGGCAGGAACACCTTCATGTCGGGCCGCGTCACGAGCTCAGGGAACATGCCCGCGGTCTGCTCGAACAGGGTACGCCGCAGCTCGGTCTCCGTGGTGCCGAAACGCACCGCAAGGCCCGGCAGATACCAGACCGGATCGATCGCGATCTTCACCACCGACACGCTGCCATTGGCGTGCACGACCTCGCCGTCCGGCTTCAGCCGTTTGGCGACCAGCGCACCGCGGATTTCGGGCAGATCCAGCCGCGCGCGCGTCACCGCGATGCTCGGCCGGATGTCGGCACCTTCCGCGATTTCCTTGCGGAAATTTTCGGCGACGAGATGCCCCCAGGGATCGAGCGCGACGATCTTCGAGGGATCGCTCCATTGCGGGAATGGCCCGATGGTCGCGGCCGGAAACGTGTTGGTGAGATCGGGACGCCGGATTGGATCGAGCGCGCCGGCGGAGACCGCGAGCGCACGATAGACGGCATAGGAACCGCCATGGCTGCCGATGACGTTGCGGTCCGGGGCTCGCGACACCGTGCCAATGATCGGCCCCCGCGCGCGCGCGTCCGCGGCGCCCCACTGGATCGGGAAAGCCGCCTTTCCGCCGGGCTCCGGATGGGAGGTGAGGCGGATATGTTCGGTACGGTTCGAGCGGCTCATAACCAGGCTCCTATAAAGCCAACGGCCCGCCTATCAGACGGGCCTGGACCATCCTACCGTGCGGTCATGACGCGAAGCCGTTCACGACCGAATTCAATAGCATAAGGGCTGACGGACCCGTTCGCTAGATGTCCGTTGCGCACCCACGACGATCGGGCCGCCCGCTCCCTTGCTTCACTCAGGCCTTCGAGGGCGATTGCCCTTGCACCAAAACGAACAAGCCCGGCCGTTCGGCCGGGCTTTGGATCTGCTTGCCGCGAGCCGAAGCTGCTGCCTACGCGGCCTCGTCGGCGACTGCCGTATCGTCGCCATCGGTATCGTCGATATCGCCCTCGGTATCCGCATCGGCCTCGCCCTCGGCGGCTTCCGCCTTGGCGTTGGTGCGGCGCGGGCTCTTGGCGAGCTGCGCCTCGATCTCCTTGACCGCTTCGGTCTCGGTCGAGTGCTGCACCACCGCAATCTCGCGGGAGAGACGATCGAGCGCTGCTTCATAGAGCTGGCGTTCCGAGTAGGACTGCTCGGGCTGCGATTCGGAGCGGTAGAGGTCGCGCACGACTTCCGCGATCGCGACGATGTCGCCCGAATTGATCTTCGCTTCGTATTCCTGGGCGCGGCGCGACCACATGGTGCGCTTGACGCGGGCGCGGCCCTTGAGGGTCTCCAGCGCCTTCTTGACCAGCGCGGGCTCGGACAGCTTGCGCATGCCGACATTGGCGACCTTGGCGGTCGGAACGCGCAGCGTCATCTTGTCCTTGATGAAGTTGATGACGAACAGCTCGAGCTTGGCCCCGGCGATCTCCTGCTCCTCGATGGCCAGGATCTGGCCAACGCCGTGAGCGGGATAAACGACGAATTCATTGGCCTTGAAGCCCTGGCGCTGGGTCACGACCTTCTTTTCCTCGACCTTCGGCGCGGCGGCGGCCGGCTTCACGGCGGGCTTGGCGGCAGCGACGGGGACTTTCGGCGCGGCGGCAACATGCGCTTTCACGGCAAGCTTGACCGCAGCCTTGGGAGCTGCAGGCTTGGCAGCGGTCGCTTTCGCGGCCGGTTTGGCAGTCTTGTTAGGCATTGCGCTTCTTTTCTTCGAGGACTTTGCAGCCGTGTGCTTAGTCGCGGCACGACCCTTGGATGCGCTACGGCTGGCCGCGGCGACTTTTTTGGCATCCTTATGTGACGCCTTGGCAGAAGTACTCTTTTTACGCGTTTTATGTGACACAGCCTGCGCGCGGAAAACTGCCACGCCCCTGTTCGACATGAGGTTTCACGGGAACCCAGAGGGGCCAACGGGGCTGACGGGGTTCGGCTTAATGTGCCCAATATAGCACATTTCCCGCAAAAATCAATGATTTAGGGGTCTTCTGGCCTGTTTGCGGCGCTGACTAAGGTATTAGGGTTAAGTTTGACCCGAGTTAGTCTCCAGAACCGGGGTTTTGAGAAAAATATTTCTCAAACTTGCCTTCTTTGCCGTCGAATTCCTTCGCGTCTTCCGGCGAATCTTTCTTCTGGGTGATGTTCGGCCAGCTCTTGGCGTATTCGGCGTTCACTTCCAGCCATTTTTCGAGCCCCGGTTCCGTGTCCGGCTTGATGGCGTCGGCCGGGCATTCCGGCTCGCACACGCCGCAATCGATGCATTCATCGGGGTGGATGACCAGCATGTTCTCGCCCTCGTAGAAGCAATCTACCGGGCAGACCTCGACGCAGTCGGTGTACTTGCACTTGATGCAGTTTTCAGTGACGACGTAAGTCATCCACAACGCTCCGAAAAGCTCTCTCAAATTCGCGGCTTGCGTAGCGCGTAAATACCCACGCCGCAAGGTCGGGAACGGCCGATCGTGACTGGTTTTCGCAAGTCTTCGGCCAAGAAGTGAACACCAAGCGCAATTAATTACGCTTTGCGCTCGTTCAACTCCTCATACAGCAGGCGCGCCGAGTTTGCGTCGCCGCGCCGCTCGTTGAAGGCGACCACCTTCATGACCCGCACGGTGCGATCGAGTGCGATGGTCAGGACGTCGCCGATCTTGATCGCATGCCCAGGCGAGGTCTCGCGCACGCCGTTGACGCGGACATGGCCGCTTTCGACGAGTTCGGCCGCAGACGTGCGCGCCTTCACCACGCGAGCGTGCCACAGCCATTTGTCGAGACGCTGGCGCTCGGTCGTGGGAGTTATTCCTTTTGACGCGTTTTCTTCACGCGAACCGCTCCGCACTTCGCTTGAAAACGCTACGCTACTCCTTGCGGCCGGCGAGCTGCTCTTTCAGCGCGGCGAGCTTTGCGAACGGCGAGTTCGGATCGATGGGCCGGTCGCGTTCGCGCGGGGAAGCGCTCGAAGCATAGGGGCGATGCGACGGACCGGATTCGCGGTCGCGCCGATCGCGGCCCTTGTCGCGGTCGCGGCCACGGCCGCCCTCGCGATCACCGAACTTGCCCTTGTTGCGATCACGATCCTTGTCGCGGTCCTTGTTACGATCCTGGCCCTCGAAGCGGCGACCCTTGTCGTCACGCTGCTCGCGGCGCTCGCCGCCTTGTCCGCCACCCTGGCCCTCTTCGCGGCCCTTGCGGAAGTCCTTGCGACCGCCGCCGTGACGATGACCGGGCTTTGCGCCTTCGGCAGCCTCGCCGGGCGCAGCACTCGCGGCCTGCGCGCCTTCCTGCGGGCGCGGCTGGTGGTGATGGCGGGGGCGGTGCCGCTCGTGGCGCGGCTTGCGGTCCTCGTGGCGGCCGCCGGGACGCCAGACCTCGACGAGCTGCGGCTCGGCGGGGGCGGCGTCTGCCGCAGCTTCCGCAGGCGCGGCGGCATCGGTCGATGCGGCAGCTTCCACGGCGGCGGCAGCATCAGCCGGCGCGGCCTCGGTGGCCGCCTCGATGGTTGCAGCTTCATCCGCCGGCGGCGCGATGCCGGGCGCATCCTCGGGCGTCACCGGCGCATCGGGCGTCGCCTCGAGCGCGGGCTCGGCATGAGGCTCTTCCTCATGCTGCTCCATGCCCGGGGCGTCCTCGACGGTAACCGGCTCGGCCGAAGCCTCAATAGGCGCCTCGACGGCAGGCGCCGCGTCATCCGCCGGCAGTTCGGCAACGGCTTCCGCCACCGTCTCATTCGACGTCTCCGCCACACCTTCAACGGGCGGCGTCTCGGCTGCGACCGTCTCGGCGACCACCGGCTTCGGTGGCAGCGGCGGGCGCTTCTCCATGCGATAGCCGAGCGCGCGCAGCACCGAGGCGAAATCTTCGCCGGCCGAGCCGGTGAGCGAGGTCATCGCCTGCGTCACCACAAAGCTGCGGCCGTCGAACGCGCCGGCCGGCTTCTCGCCGGGCGAGGTCTCGCGCCAGGCGAGCGCCGGGCGGATCAGATCGGCAAGGCGCTCGAGGATGTCGACGCGCACGGCGCGCTCGCCGCACTGCTTGTAGCCGAGCACGCGATAGGCATCGCGCGGCAACGCCTTGTCTGTTGGGAACGAGGTGCGGCCCGAGCTCGCCAGGTGCTGCGCGCCCGACAGCGCCGACAGATCGACATTGTCGTGCTTGAGCGCCCAGAGCAGCGCGGCCAGCGCGCGCCCGGCGGGCTTCAAAAGCTGCGGGAAATAGAGGTGATAGGCGCCGAACCGCACGCCGTATTTGCGCAAGGTCGCGCGCGAGGGCTGGTCGAGATCCTTCAGCTCGTTGGCGATCTTCGGCCGCTCCAGGACGCCGAGCGCCTCGACGAGCTGATAGGCGATGCCGCGGGCGATGCCGGTGACGTCCTCGGCCTTCGACAGCTCGAACAACGGCCCGAGCAGCTTTTCGATATGCGTCTTGAGCCAGAGCTCGAGCCGCGCCTGCACCTTTTCACGCGGCGACCCGGTGAGGCGCTCGTCGGAGATGATGCGCAAGCGCGGATGCAGCGCTTCCTCTGCGGCAACGAGACGCGCCACGGCATCGCCGGTCCAGCGGATGGTGCCTTCGGAGGTCAGCACGAACTGTTCGTCGGGTGCGGCGGACAGCTTCTCAGCGCGCGCATTGATCTCGCCGGCGAGTACCGCCTGCGCCGCAGCCTGCAAGGCTTTCGCATCGGATCCTGCTTCCGCAGCATCCGGTGCAAAGGTGAACCCATCGAGGCGGCCGATGACGTGGCCTTCGACGATGACTTCGCCGGTCTTGCCGATTTCAGTATTCAAGCTCGTGTTCTCCCGCAGGCGGCGCATCAATACACTGGTACGACGATCAACGAAACGCTCTGTAAGCCGTTCATGGAGCGCATCTGACAATTTATTTTCGACCTCCCGCGTGACCCCTTGCCAGCGTTCGGGGTCTTTCAGCCAGTCCGGGCGGTTGGCGACGAAGGTCCAGGTGCGGATCTGCGCGATCCGGCCCGACAGCGTGTCGATGTCGCCGTCGATGCGGTCGGACTGGTCGACCTGGGCGGCGAACCAGGAATCGGGGATGCAGCCCTTGTCGATCAGGAAGCCGTAGAGCGTGGTGACGAGCTCGGCATGGGCCGCCGGCGACAGTTTTCGGTAGTCGGGGACCTGGCAGGCCTCCCACAGCCGTTCCACCGCCGCCTTGCCGTGCGCCTTGTCGCGGACCTCGCCGTCGCGGGCGGCGTGATCGAGCACGCGCATGTCCTCGGCAATCGGCGCGCGCGTCAGCGCCTCGTGGCCGGGGGCCAAGTTCAGCGAGACCTGCAGCGCGCCGAGCGAGGAGAAATCGAGCTTCGAGTTGCGCCACTGCAAGACCTTCACCGCATCGAAGGTATGATTCTGGAGCGCGTTGACGAGCTCAGGCTCGAACGGCGCGCAGCGGCCCGTTGTTCCGAACGTGCCGTTGCGCGTGGCTCGTCCCGCGCGGCCCGCGATCTGCGCGAACTCGGCCGGCGTCAGGCGGCGGAACTGATAGCCATCGAACTTGCGGTCGGAGGCAAAGGCGACGTGGTCGACGTCGAGATTGAGGCCCATGCCGATCGCATCGGTGGCGACGAGATAATCGACGTCGCCGTTCTGGAACATCGCCACCTGCGCATTGCGCGTGCGTGGCGAAAGCGAGCCGAGCACCACTGCGGCACCGCCATGCTGGCGGCGGATCAGCTCCGCAATCGCGTAGACCTCATCGGCGGAGAACGCGACGATCGCGGTGCGCCGCGGCTGCCGCGTGATCTTGCGGTCGCCGGCAAATTCAAGGCTGGAAAGCCTGGGACGCGTGATCATGGAGGCGCCCGGCAGGAGACGCTCGATGATCGGGCGCATGGTGGCAGCGCCCAGCAGCAGCGTCTCGTCGCGGCCGCGACGATTGAGGATGCGATCGGTGAAGACATGGCCGCGTTCGAGATCGGCGGCGATCTGCACTTCGTCCACCGCAAGGAACGACACATCGAGATCGCGCGGCATGGCCTCGACGGTCGAGACCCAGTAGCGCGGATTTTTTGGCTTGATCTTCTCTTCGCCGGTGACGAGCGCGACGCTCTCGATGCCGGCGCGATCGGCGATCTTGTTATAGACCTCGCGCGCGAGCAGCCGCAGCGGCAGCCCGATCATGCCGGAGGAATGCGCGAGCATCCGCTCGATGGCGAGATGCGTCTTGCCGGTATTGGTCGGCCCGAGCACCGCAGTGACGCCCGCGCCAGGCGCGCGCTCGGAAGCGAAGGAGGAGGGAGAAAAGGCCATTCTGGAGATTAGCTAGTCGTGATTGGGCCGTTTGTCAGTGGCGTTTCGTGTCGATCCTCATCCTGAGGAGCGCGGCACGCGCGTCTCGAAGGATGAAGGCCCGGCCGGTGCTGCGCTTACCCTTGCGGAGCGGGCCGGGCCCCTCGCCCTTCGAGACGGCCGCCGCGCGGCCTCCTCAGGGTGAGGGGAGCAAGCAGGGAGGATTGGGCTTTCATGTGTCGGTTATGTCTCCGAACGGGGGCGGCATTCTCCGTTGTCATGCCCCGGCTTGACCGGGGCATCCAGTACGCCGCGGCTCCTCGGTTCAACTACAGGCGCCTCGGAGTACTGGATCGCCCGGTCAAGCCGGGCGATGACGACGGAGAGAGTGGCGACAATGCTGGCCTCCCCCGCAACTGTCTCATTTTGCAACGCTTTCTCGCCTGCATTTAAACTTCGGAACGACTCCGGAACGAATCGCGGCCGAATCGCTGACTCCCCTCTGCTTCCGGATTCGTTCACGCAACATCTCGCGCCAGGTCGTTTTCCGGCGCACTAGATGGAGTTTTGGTCGTCGGCACAAGCGGCGTTTTCGGAGCGAGTTCCTTAATGTTGGGGACGGGGTGGAGTCGAATCAGAATCGACTGAGAGTCAAATGGATTCCGTTGCCCAACCCTCATCCTGTCAGGGTGAGGGTCGACGCGGGTGCGCCTCGCCCATTTTCGCGAAAACAAGCCCATGCACAGTAGGGATAGACAAGCAGAGCCGCGCTCCCCGCCATCTGTAGTGGGTCGGCATCGCCAAACGACGCCTCACTGCGTCTTCGCAACCTTCGGCGGCTGGGGGACGGTGATGAAGCTGGTGGCCTCTAACATGGCAGGTCCGAGCGGGGTCGGGATCTTCACCCAGAACGGCACCAGGATGCGGGTGCCCGCAACCGGCGCAAACGCGATCTCGATGTTGCGCTGGGCCGCGAGGTATTTGATGACCGGGCGATCCGGGATGTAGCCGGCGACGGGCACGAAATAGAGCGCGCAAACCACGACCGGGCCGCGATAGCCCTTCTCCGCCTTCACGCTCTCCATGCGCTTGAAATCGAGCTTGAGGTCGTAGCGCATGCGGCCGTCGAACACGGGGGCGCCGGTGTGGCAGGCCTCCGGCGACACTGGCTCGCCGGTGCCGGGCACGCGCAAGAGCGAAGCCGTCATCGGATCCCAGACGCCGCGGCGATGCGCCTCGGTGACGACGATGCGGTCAGGGTCGACCGGCGGCTCCGGCGCGATGCCGAACTCCTTCACATTGCCCTTGTCGAGGACGATGTGGATGTCCTCGGTCTTCTTCGAGGTGGTGGTGGAGGCCTGGTAGCCGGTCGCAACCAGCGCGCCGTTGACGACGCGGCCCTGCGAGGCGCCGGTGCCGGACCCGCCGGTGAAGGATTTCAGGATGCCGACGGTGCCGCCGGACGCGGCGGCCGAGAACACGTCCTCCTGGATGTCGATGGTCCAGGCGCCGCGGCCGACCGGAATGCCCGAGAGCGTCGCCTCATACTGCGCCTCGAGCCGCCCTTGCGCGGAAGCCGGCGCCATATCCCAGCCGAGGCCGCAAACGGCCATCAGGGCCAGCCAGCCGTGGGCACGCGGCCGGGGCGAGAAAGACAGAGGCATGATCACGTTCAGTTGCAATCCGATGATACCGCTAGTGTTTGTACTTAAGCCAAAACCGGCGGCAAACAATGTCAGGGGCGAGCAATCAGAGCCCGGCCGCTTGGAACCAGCCTCTCTTTCCGCCCCGATTACGCCCTTTATGTGATGGTAAGGCGTTTCAATCATTGCCGTTTTCGTGAGTGGGGACGCGCGTACTCGATCACCGCACGCGCCCCTTGTTCCGCCGCTCCCTGCCCCTTGCTCCGCTGTCATGCCCCGGCTCGACCGGGGCATCCAGTACGCCGCGGCCCCTCAGTTGAATCACTACCGCCTCTGGAATACTGGATCGCCCGGCCAAGCCGGGCGATGACAGCGGTGGTTGGGCTGAAATCTCGGCCAAATCCTTGACTACCCGCCCCTTCCCCCCTATACGTCCGCCCGCTCCCTGCAAGGACAGAGAATTTGCACCCCCGTGGCGCCCCGAATGGCCGCCGCAAATCGCTGGGGGAACGGATAAGGATTTTTGACATGTCTCGCCGCTGCGAACTGACGGCCAAGGGCCCCCTCACCGGCCACAAGGTCAGCCACTCCAACATCAAGACCAAGCGCCGCTTCCTGCCGAACCTCGTCAACGTGACGTTCATCAGCGAAGCCCTCGAGCGCAACGTGCGCCTGCGCGTCTCCACCAATGCGCTCAAGAGCGTCGACCACAATGGCGGCCTCGATGCCTACCTCATCAAGGCTAACGCCGACGCCCTGTCGCCGCGCGCGCTGGAATTGAAGCGCCAGATCCAGAAGAAGGTCGGCGGCGCTGCGCCCGAGAAGAAGGCGAGCTAAGAATTCTTAAGAGCTGGGCCGGGGGCACGCGTAAGCGTCGCGTGGCGTAGCTTTAAGAGCGTTGAGTTTGAAGTGACGGCCGGGTCGAAAGATCCGGCCGTTTTTGTTTTTGCGGCCCCAGTTTTTGCGCTGCAACTAGATGCCTCCGTTGCGTCGTGGCCTCGGCGAAAACCTCGCGCTCACTTCAACTTTTTAACGATGCGATCGGCAGGCCGGATATGCTCGTCGTAGTTGTCATCCGAGGTGTACCCATTAGAGTGTCCTGAATCGCTTTTCTAAGTACGAGGATCTTTTTTGTCATTTGCAGACAGGCTCGTTGCGGAGCCGCAACGGGAAAAGTCGGGTGAGACGGGCGCTCAGCGCTACGACTATCAGGCTCTGTGGGGGCTTACGTTGGTTTTCGCCCATCACGGCACGAGTTCCGATTACGCGATCTCGTTCGAATTTCACGACGACATCGTCCTGCTCAACAGTTCTTCGGCCCCCTCACAAGCCTCCTTCTATCAAGTGAAAACAAAGTCAAAGGGCCATTGGACCCTGACAGAACTCACAAGTCGGAAAAAAAGGAAGAACGATCCAAACAACGGCCTGTTGCCGTCTCACGCGGGAAAGCTCTATTCCAACTACGACATCTTCCCGAGCGAAACGAACAAACTCGCGTTCGTCTCCAACGTGCCTTGTCAATTCTTTGATGCAGCGGCCACAGAGTGCTGCATGTCGGATGCAGAACCCAAAATGCTCTCCGACTTAACTGCGAAACTGCAAGCAGAGTATCCCACAGCTTCGGCAACTATCGTGGATGAGCTCTTTCGTTTCGTCAGGGCCGATTTGAGTCTTCAGGACAGTTCAGCGCATATCAAGGGCAAACTTATCGAATTCGTTCACGATCAACTTGGGCCAGTAGAGTTCAATCCTGATAGTGTTTACAAAACTATAGTCGAGGAATGCCGCCTGCGCTCGAAATACACCGTATCGATACGTGACTTTGATGAGTTGATTAGTCGGAAGTCCATTACAAAGAGTCAGGTAGACGGCTGGCTAAAGGCGATTGAACTTGCGCACAGCATGCCTTCCTGGAACGAAATTGTAATCCATCTTGATGTTGGCGACGTATTGACTGTTGCAGAGCTGGCTCGCGAATGGAAGCGATACCGAGCGGTAGTCCTCGACTCGAGTGACCTCGCGGTCAACATGCTGCGCGACAAAATCCGGGTCGAGATCGATGCATGTTCGACCCTCGGCCTTCCCCTGCAGCAACTCGTGACCACTATCTACCCCTCGGTGGAGCCATTCGCGATGACGACCCTTGCACTGTTCAAGCCGGCTCGACTTAAAGTGATGATTATGTACGAGGTGTTCACACATGACCCGTCAGGAACGCTTCAAACGACTAATCCGCAGCCTGCGAACGCGTAGCTATGAAAAGCTTGCGGTTTCAAAAACTGTATCTGTGCTCCGAACTCGAAAAGTCGGCGAGGATCGCGACGTTCGATCCGAACACGACAGTAGTTCTCGGCGAGAATGACACGGGCAAGTCATGCCTGATTAAGTCGATCTATGCGGCTTTTGGAGCTGACGCCTATAAAGTTAGCCCGAGCTGGCAATCGCTCAAAGTCGACCTGCTGCTAGATTTTACAGTCAACGAAGACGCTTATCGCATACTTAGAACAGGGAGCTTCTTCGGACTCTTTGATCGCAAGGGGCAAATGATCTGGGAGGCATCCGGAGTTACGGGCGGAGTTGCCCCTCGTCTTGCCGAACTTCTCGATTTTAGGTTGACATTACAGGACCGAAACGGCGACCAAGTAGTCCCTCCGCCTGCATATTGCTTTCTTCCCTTTTATATCGATCAAGACATCGGATGGCTAAAGACGTGGAGTTCGTTCGCACGGCTGCAAATGTTTGAAGGCTATAAGCATGATGTCTCTTATTTCCACGCAGGCTTACTGCCGAATGAATACTACGTTGCTAAAGGATCGAAGTTAGAAGCGGAAAGATCAAAGGACGAATTCAAGGTAGAGAAACGCGCGCTAGACCGTGCGACGAAACGATTGAGAAACCGGGAACGCAAAAGCGTACGGTTTGACCTTGATCCGGCATCGTTTGGCGAACAAATAACTGCGCTACTGCGAGAATGCGAGGAACTACAACGCCAGCAAGATGCCGTTCAGCGCATTTTGGTCGATTTGAGCTCTAAGCGCGTAGTGCTCCTAGAGCAGAAAGAGTTGGCAGCAAATGCCTTAGTTGAGTTAGACGCAGACTACGAGTTCCTTCGCGATTCATCCGAGCCCGAGATCGTTTGTCCGACCTGCGGGACGATTCATACGAATGACTTTTCGAATAAGTTTGGTCTCGTTTCAGACGCGGAGTCGTGCCGCAGCCTCTTGATGGAGGTTCAGCACGAAATTAATGCAATCGACGAGCAAATCGCGGTGCAGCGCGGCAAGTTCGGAACATTCGCCTGAGAGATACAGCGCATAAATTCCCTTCTGGACGAGCAGCGCGGCGAACTGAAACTTCGCGACTTAATCGCAGACGAGAGCGAGCGTCTGGTGGACGCCGCGCTCGCTGAAGAGCATCGAGATTTAGACACTAAGATTGGTCAGCTCGATGCGAGGTCCGATGAGGCGTCACTAACCATGAAATCTTACGAGCGTCGGAAATTCCAACAGCCGATAAAGGACCGCTATTTTTCTTACATGAAGGGCTTCGTCACCCGACTAAAGGTGCCCAACCTGCCTGAGAAGAACTACAAGAGAATTGACTGCTCAATTAGCGAAACTGGCAGCGATTTGCCCCGGGCTTTGCTCGCCTATTATTTGGCGTTCCTTCATACGATGCGAGCCACCACTGAATCGGCACCATGTCCGCTGGTGATCGACACGCCAGTACAACAAGATCAAGATCCCGAGAATGCCGCCCGCATGATCGAAGCATGCCTTAAAGAGGCCCCTGGGGGCACGCAGATTATCCTCGGGACAGTCGGCCTACACGGAGTAGAATACCAAGGCCATACGATAAGAACAGAGGACAAATACCGGCTGCTAAGCAAGAACGACTACGAGGCTGTCGCTCTGCATATGAAGCCATATTTTGCGCAGATGCTCAAACGCAAGTAGCTCGATGCGGCGCCCTTCGATGATTTGAAAGGGATACCCTGAGGCAGGCAGGAGACGCTTCGATGGAGCGAAGCCAAAACGAAACTATGCACGAAGCCAAGAACAAGCACGCGACCGCGCCCAGGAACGAATCCAAGAACATCGTCATCTAGTGCGACGGGACGGGCAACGAGACTTCTGAGAATATCTCCAATGTGCTGGCGCTCAATCGCTGCCTGCGCAAGACCGACAGGACGCGGCCGCTAGTGTCCTATGCCGCCGGGGTCAGCCCGTCACGGAGCCCACGACGTGGCACCGGCGGAAGGCCAACATCAATCCGGTGACGGTGCCCGCCCCCGCGTTAACCGTCCATTAACCAACGCAGCCTAGCCTGCAGTGATCGTCCAGCCATCATCAGCCTGAAATGCCTTCCCGGTTCGCTCCAGGAGAAGAGCCGATGTCCGTTGAGTTGTTGACGTATGCCGAGCTTAGTGCCCGCCTCGAAATCTCGCGCGAGGCTGCTCGGTCGCTTGCCAGGCGACGCGCCTTGCCGCGCTCGCGTTCGGATGACGGCAAGACCCGGGTCGGCGTCGATTTCTCCGAGCTGCGCTACAGGCCCCGGCCGCGAATTGGCCGCCAGGCGGACCCCATCGCCGCCTCCATGGCAAAGATCGACGCATTCAGGAGCGAGGCATTCAAGGCGGAGATCGCGCGGCTCGAAGCACAGGCGGCCGTCTACAAGGCGGATTTCGAACGCGAGCGCGAGCGCGCCGATCGCCTGGCGGTCGAGCTGCTGCAGGCGGCGGCGGAGACGAGCGCAGCCAACGAGTGGGCGGCACGATTGGAAGACGAAGTGGCGACTTTGCGGACCGGCCGCCGAACCGGCGGCTCAATCGCCGGCCAGGCCGCGCTGCGATTGGGTCGTCTGGCCGCCTCCATCGTGGAATCAGACCGCGCGGCTTGCAGGTAGCACGCGAAAATCTCTCCATCCCCAGCCTGCCGGAGCAACCGCGAGGAAAGAATGACTGGCATCAACGATCTTCACGAGATGAGGGCGCGCATTGTCGTGTTTGGGGTCGGCGGCGCCGGCGGCAATGCCGTCAACAACATGATCACGGCCGGGCTGCAGGGGGTCGAGTTCGTCGTCGCCAACACCGACGCGCAGGCGCTTGCCATGTCGAAGGCCAAGCGACTCGTCCAGCTCGGCACCCATGTCACCCAAGGCCTCGGCGCCGGCTCGCAGCCTGAACTCGGACGCGCCGCCGCCGAAGAGACCATCGATGCGATCCGCGAGCAACTGGCCGGCGCACACATGGTGTTCGTCACGGCCGGCATGGGCGGCGGGACCGGCACCGGGGCGGCACCCGTGGTCGCCAAGATCGCGCGCGAGCTCGGCATTCTCACGATCGGCGTGGTCACCAAGCCATTCTACTTCGAGGGCCAGCGCCGCATGCGCTTTGCCGAAGCTGGCATCGAGGAACTGCTGAAGTTCGTCGACACCCTCTTGATCATCCCGAACCAGAACCTGTTTCGCGTGGCCAGCGAGAAGACCACATTCGCCGATGCCTTCGCCCTTGCCGACCAGGTGCTTTATTCGGGCGTGGCCTGCATCAGCGACCTCATCGTCAAGGAAGGCCTGATCAATCTCGATTTCGCCGACGTTCTCTCCGTCATGCGCGAGAAGGGCAAGGCCATGATGGGACGGGGCGAGGCTTCCGGTCCGAAGCGCGTGCTCGCCGCCGCGGTGGCCGCAATCTCCAATCCGTTGATCGAGAACCCGTCGATCAAGCGCGCCAGCGGCCTCATCATCTCCATCACCGGCGGCAGGGATCTCATGCTGTTCGAGGTCGACGAAGCCGCCACCCGCATTCGCGACGAGGCCGATCCGGACGCCAACATCATCGTCGGCGCGTCCTTTGACGAAAGCCTCGAAGGCATCGTCCGCGTCTCGGTGGTGGCGACCGGGATCGATAATCTCGACCCGGCGCAGGAGTCCCAGCCGGCGGAAAGCTCACTCACCCAGCTCGCCGGCCGCTTACGCAACGACAGCCGCCGCATCGCCGATCGCATCGAGCGCAGCGCGACCCTGCCGCAATCGGAGAGCCCCCCGCTGCAGCCGGCGGCCCGCCCACCCCTGGGGCAACCGCCAAGGCCGAATCCGGACCATGCGCGCCAGGCGGCGCCCCGGCCGGTCGATCCCTACGGCCGCCCTTCGCCGCGCAATGCGAGCGACGACGGCGTGCTCGATATCCCGGCCTTCCTGCGCCGCAGCGCCAACTGAGCGGGTGGCAAGGGCCGGGGTTGCTCGCCTCCAATGCTGGAGATGGGCCGCTGCTACGCGACTCCGGAGCGCGATGGCGAGCTGCTCGTAAGAGCCTAGCTGCAGCAACAACCTCCGCCGTCGTCCCGGCGAACGCCGGGACCCATACCCACAGGGAGTAGTTTGGCGAAGACTCGTGGTTGGCAACTTCGCGCCATAACCGCTCCCTGGGGTTATGGGTCCTGGCTTTCGCCAGGACGACAGCTTTGTTGTGGCAGGAGCAAACGCTCCTATGGAGTCGGCGAACTCCGACCGTCAGATCTGCAGACGAGCTTCTTGAGGCGCGCGGCGCGCAAATCCTTCACGCTGCCGTGCTGCGCGGGTCTTCCGCCGTTTCCTTCTTCTCCGGCTCCTTGTCGCGAGACAGCCAGGCCGGAAAACGAAGCAGGCGATCGTTACTGTCCTTTGGGAGCTCGATGGACGCCTCGATGGCCGAGCTCGGGATGTCCAGTGCAGCGTGTCCGGCCCGCACCGCATCCGCGCGCTGATCCAGTCCGCGGAGCAGCGGATCGAGCACGCTGTCGATTTCGGTCGCCACCGACAATAGGAGACTGTTGAGCTCGCGCGCCTCGGGCACGACTGCCGCAGCCGGCTCGATCGCCTTGCACAGACTATCGACGACAGGCGCAAACGCGCCGGCAGCGTGTTTGATTCGCGTTTTTATCGATTCGAGTTCGGCCAGGACGCGATCGCGCTCCCGCCTCTTTTTCTCGTCCGAAAGGCGGGCTTCGAGTTCGGCGATGTGAGCCGTCAGGGTCTCGGCTTCGGATGCAAGCGCATCGCGTCTTCCGCGCACGCGATCGAGATCGCGGCTGAGATTGTCCACTAAGTCGTCCTTTCCGAACATTGGGTTACTCCGTAGCACAGCCGTTTTGGTCTGTAAGACGGCCTTGGCGCGAACCGCCAGCCTCGCCACCGACCGGATGACCGGATCGGCCGAAACAGGCATCAACTTCGGTCGCGTCACATGGGCTGACATGTTTGGGCCGACATCGTGATCCCCCAATCGTCCACATTAGGCGACCGCATGGTTAACAAGCGGTTAATTTCAACAGCCTGACACGGCAATCGGTTATACTCGCCCCGGTAGCATCACCGGAGGGGACGCTTCGATGGAGCACGAAGCCGAAACGAAGCACGAAACCAAGCACGAACACACGATCGTACCCAGGAACGAACCGAAGAACGAACCGAAGAACATCGTCATCTGCTGCGACGGCACCGGCAACGAGATCAGCGAGAACATCTCCAATGTGCTCAAGCTCTATCGCTGCCTGCGCAAGACCGACAAAACGCGGCCGCGGCAGCTGGTGTTCTATGATCCCGGCGTCGGCACGGTCACGGAGCCTTCGACCTGGAACCGCTGGAAGGCCGACATCAAGCTGGTGCTGGGGCTCGCCACCGGCTATGGGCTCGATGACAACGTGCTCGCGGCCTATTGCTTCCTGGTCGAGCACTACGCGCCGGGCGACCAGATCTATTTGTTCGGCTTCTCGCGCGGCGCCTATACCGTGCGGGTGCTGGCGGGGCTGATCCACAAGGTGGGGCTGATCTCGCCGGAGCAGGCGAATCTCGCAGGCTCGGGGTTGATTGCCTACAAGCAATATTCCGGCACCGGGCGCGGCAACGATCTCTCCGCTCTCACGGATGCGGGCGCCGACGAGGACGGGCCGCTGCCCTCCGATCGCTTCGATCTCGCCGCGCAGTTCGCGCGCATCACCTCCTCGCGCTGGCCGACGATCCGCTTCATCGGCGTGTGGGACACGGTCGCCAGCGTGATCGTGCCGCGGCCGGACCGGCTGTACTGGCCGAGCCTGGAGGAGCTGGCGTTCACGCTGCAGAACCCGAGCGTGAAGATCTTTCGCCAGGCGATCGCGATCGACGAGCGGCGCTGCATGTTCCGCCTGAAGCAGTGGATGGAGCCGCAAGCCTTCTGGAGCAACCGCTTCGTCCCCGATGAAAAGAAGGAGCCGCAGGACATTCTGCAGGTGTACTTCGCCGGCGTGCATTGCGACGTCGGCGGCGGCTATGCCGAAACCGGCAGCGCGCTGTCGAAATATCCGCTGCTGTGGATGATCGACGAGGCGAGCAAGGCGGGGCTGCATTTCAACCCGCGCACGGTGAACCAGCTCGCCTGGGGCATTCAGCGCAAGAACAGCCCGTTCACCTACGTCGCGCCCGATGTGAAGGGCGAGATGCACAATTCGATGACGGCGGCCTGGCGCGTGCTCGAATACATCCCGAAGAGCGCGAAGTACAAGGAATGGCCGGAGCGCCAGGTCCATTTCGGCTTCTACATCCCCGACTGCGAGCCGCGCCTGATCCCCGAAGGCGCGCATGTGCATGAGAGCGTGGTGCAGCGGATGGCTGACGTGCCGGAGTACAGGCCGGTGAATCTGCCGAAGGATTTTGTCACCGTGCCGATGCCGGTCGGCCCGCACGCGCCGACGACGGTGGAGGCAGCGTGAGGGGTGGGGTGAGTGGCGATGTGAGGTGAGGCGGGAGCGCGCCACACACTCCACTGTCATCGCCCGATTTAATCGGGCGATCCAGTATTCCAGAGGCGGTAACGAATACGGAAAGGCCGCGGCATACTGGATGCCCCGGTCGAGCCGGGGCATGACGGCGGGAATGATGGTTACTGCTTCCTTAATCGCATCGAAGAATCGCTAAAATGCTTGCTCAACAGTTAGCGTGATGGTGCGACACCCCATGCCATTCCTTCCCGCAAGGACGCATTTCGCGTAAGGAGGACAAGCGACATGCAGCATCCGCGACGATTTACACGCGTCAAGCCGAGCGGGCTGGTGTCGCGACAGGCCAAGATCATCACGGACCCGAAGGCGCCGGTGATCAACTGCACGCTGATCGACTATTCGCCGGGCGGCGCCTGCGTCGATCTCGGCGGCCAGGTCAAAGTCCCCGACCGCTTCGAGCTGCTCCACGTCAACACGAAGAAGCGCTGCCGCGTCGCGTGGAAGCGCGGGACGAAGATTGGCGTGGTGTTTTAAGGGGGCGATACGACCGAGCGGCGATAGCCACACAAACGTACCCGCTCAAGACTTGTCCTTCCGCCACCGTGCCTTTGCGCCCGCGACGATCTGCATGGCGACGCCGGCGATCCAGCCGATGAAGACGAGATACGTCCACGCGATGTGCGGCTCCTCGCGCAGCACGATGACGGCAACGGAGGCGAAGGCGGTCACGCTGGCGCAGAGGGTGCCGGCCGAGCTCAGGAATTCCGCGGCGTCGATTTGCTCATGCGCCTGGTCGAAGGGAAGCTGCGGCGTGTCGATGCCGAGATAGAAGCCGACGGCACCCAGCAACATCATCAGCACCAGAAAGCCCTGCGTGGTCAGCATCGGGATCGCCGACCCGACATAGGCGCCGACGAACAGGCCGCACGCCGCCCCCGCCAGCGCCAGCCCGCAACGCTCGAGCAGGTGGGCAGACTTCCGGACACCATAGCGCATGGCAGGCCTCGCGGGGTTTTGTGATCGCGAGGTTAGGCTAATTTCGGGAGTGGCGGAAGGTTGGTAGAGTCACGGAGGGGTGATGCGGGGTGGCGGTGATGCGACGGCAGCGCAGCTGATTCCCTCGTCGTCCTGGCGCAAGCCGGGACGACATCATTATTGTGGTCGCGACATCGCGCGCAACGACCAGTAAGCCTCACCGCGCCCCGAACGTCGTCTTGCCGAACAGCGCCTTCTGTGTCGAGGGCTGCGAGCGCCAGTATTGCGGCGGGGCGTCGACGACACCGCCGAGCTCGGCGGCGGCGTGCCAGCCCCAGCGCGGATCGTAGAGCATCGCCCGCGCCAGCGCGACCATGTCGGCCTTCCCGGAAGCGACGATCTCCTCGGCATGCCTAGCTTCGGTGATCAGGCCGACCGCGATCGTCGTCACGTCGGTCTCGCGCTTGATGGCCTCCGCGAACGGCACCTGGTAGCCGGGGCCGAGTGGAATCTTCTGCAGCGGCGACACGCCGCCGGAGGAGGCGTCGACCCAGTCGATGCCGTGCTTTTTCAGCTCGCGCACGAATTCGATGGTCTGCGGCAGATCCCAGCCGCCCTCGACCCAGTCGGTCGAGGACACGCGCATGCCGATCGGCTTGTCATGCGGGAACACCGCGCGCACGGCGTCGAACACCTCGAGCGGAAAGCGCATGCGGTTTTGCAAGGACCCGCCATACTCGTCGGTGCGGTGGTTGGAGATCGGCGAGAGGAACTGGTGCATGAGATAGCCGTGCGCGCCGTGCAGCTCGATCGCGTCGATGCCGAGGCGCTCCGCGCGGCGCGCGCAGTCGACGAAGGCGTCGCGGATGCGGACCATGCCAGCGCGGTCGAGCGCGGTTGGGGCGGCCTCGCCCTCCTTGTTCGGCAGCGCACTTGGGGCGACCGTCTGCCAGCCGCCCCGCTCCGCTGCGATCAACTGCCCGCCGTCCCAGGGACGCGCGGAAGAGCCCTTGCGGCCGGCATGCGCAAGCTGCATCGCGACCGCCGCGGTGGAATGCTTGCGCACCGAGGCGATGATCTGCTTCAGCGCCGCCTCGCAGGCATCGCTGTAGAGCCCGAGGCACCCCGGCGTGATACGCCCGATCGCCTCGACATGCGTCGCCTCGATGCAGAACACGGATGCGCCCGACAGCGCCAGCGAGTTGACGTGGGTGAAGTGCCAGTCGGTGGCGACGCCGTCCTCGGCCGAATACTGGCACATCGGCGACACCATGACGCGGTTCTTCAGTTTCAGACCGCGCAGCTCGATCGGGGAAAACAGGGCGCTCATGCGGGAGGTTCCGGCGGATAGAGGGCGATGAGGGAAGTGTAGTGGGCGCGAGGTGGAATGCTAGCCGCGCTGCGGGCATGGCGGTTAGCGGCGGGCTGCATTGCGCTTTCGCCAGGGCGACGCCGGGATTTTACTCCACCAGCGTGAACTGCAGCAGCAGCGTGCGCTGCAGAAAGGAAAAATTATCGTCCGAGACCAGCGTCAGCACGGTCTCGCCGTCCGCGCCGACATGGGCGTCGATGCCTTCCATGTTGTCGATCTCGTGGCCGAGATCGGCGGCGAACAGCTCGGGGCCGTCGACCAGCGCGCCCGGCGCAATCGACTTCAGGGGGATCGCGCGGATGCGGATGTTGACGCCGGTGAACCAGGAGAATTTTCGCTCCAGGATCAGAAGTCCGCCGGAGGGCAGCAGGACGGCGTCGCTGATGTCATAATTCTCGGTGCGGCGCACGCTGAACTGGCCGGGCGAGGGACCGCCGATCAAAAACGCGATCAGGTTGCCGTCGCGGTCGAGCCCGCGCTCGGAGAAGGCGATCAGCGTGCCGGCCAGCGGCTGGCCCTTTTGCGGGTCCTTGGGCACGAACACCAGCGCTTCCAACCCCTTGTTGCGCGGCAGCGTCCGCGCCGCCGCCGGCAGCGGCAAGACCTCGCCGCGGGCACGGGTGAATCCCTTGGAGAAATCGAAGCGCATCAGCGCATTGACGCGCTCGAGCCCGACATAGACGAGGGAGCCGTCGAGCGCGATCGATTCGGTGTCGTACCAGTAGCGCTTCTCGGTGATCGGCCGCCCCTCGGCGTTCAGGATCGGCGCGGCCTCGACGTTATCGAGCCCGACCATGTCGCGCCCCGCGTAGCGGATGGTCCCGCTGAACCACGCGCCCTGATCGGAGATCGCGATGAAGCGCTCGCCTTTTGCGTCGAGAAAACGGATGCCGGAGAGGCCGCCGAAGCCACGATAGGGCGAGGTCAGCACCAGGCCGCTGCGATACTCCAGCGCGCCGAAGCGGGTTCGCGCGCGATCGCGCGGCTCGAACACAGGGATCTGCCGCGCGTTGACCTCGATGGCGACCGGCTCGGTGACGGTGTGCTCGGGCTGGTCCGCCGATCTTGCCCGCGGTTGGGTCGCGGGTTCGGCGCACGCAGCTCCGGGAAGCGCTGATATCGCGGCTCCCGCCGCTTGGCCGAGAAATCGGCGGCGGGAGAAGCGTGCGGTCACGAATGCAGTTTGCGGCGCGGCCGGCTCGCAGGTTGCGCAGGCGCTGAGTGGGTCTCGCTGAACAGCTCGGCGAGCTTCTCGGTAATTGCGCCGCCAAGCTCTTCGGCGTCCACGATCGTCACCGCGCGGCGATAGTAGCGCGTGACGTCGTGGCCGATGCCGATCGCGATCAGCTCCACCGGCGAGCGCGTCTCGATCTCCTCGATGATGTGCCGCAGGTGCCGCTCGAGATAGTTGCCGGCATTGACCGACAGCGTGGAATCGTCGACCGGCGCGCCGTCCGAGATCATCATCAGGATCTTGCGCTGCTCGGTGCGCCCGAGCAGGCGCTTGTGCGCCCAGTCGAGCGCCTCGCCGTCGATGTTCTCCTTGAGCAGGCCCTCGCGCATCATCAGGCCGAGATTCTTGCGCGCACGGCGCCACGGCGCGTCCGCCGACTTGTAGATGATGTGGCGGAGATCATTGAGGCGGCCGGGATTGGCCGGCTTGCCAGCGGCGAGCCACGCCTCACGCGATTGCCCGCCCTTCCAGGCGCGCGTGGTGAAGCCGAGAATCTCGACCTTGACGCCGCAACGCTCCAGCGTGCGCGCCAGAATGTCGGCGCAGGTCGCCGCCACCGTGATCGGGCGGCCGCGCATCGAGCCGGAATTGTCGAGCAGCAGCGTCACCACGGTGTCGCGGAACGTCGCCTCCTTCTCGCGCATGAAGGACAGCGGGTGATAGGGATCGGTCACCACGCGCGACAGCCGCGCCGGATCGAGAATGCCCTCTTCGAGATCGAACTCCCAGGCCCGGTTCTGCTGCGCCATCAGCCGGCGCTGGAGCCGGTTGGCGAGACGGGCGACGATGCCTTGCAGATGCGCGAGCTGCTTGTCGAGGTAAGAGCGCAGCCGCTCCAATTCGTCATGGTCGCAGAGGTCCTCGGCGGCGATCACCTCGTCGAACTTCGGCGCGAAGGCGTGATATTCCGGCCCGCGCGGCTCGTTGGCCCCGCGCGAATTCGGCCGCGTCGCTTCCCCCGGCGTCTCGTCGTCGCCGAGCTCGCCGTCGTCGAAGGTGTCTGATGTCGAGGCCTGCGCGCTTTCCATCGCGCTCTCGCTCATCTCCTCCGTGGTCGCCTGCGCCTGGTCGGCGCTCATCTCCTGCGCGGCGTCGGAATCGGGCGAGCCTTCCGCGCCGGCCTGGTCGTTGTCGCCGTCGCGGTTGTCGTCCTGATTGTCGTCCTCGTCGGAATCGGCGTTGCGCTCATCGCCGAGGTCGAGCGCGGAAAGCAGGTCATGCACGGCGTCGCCGAATTTGGTCTGGTTCTCGACCAGGCCATCGAGCCGGTCGAGCCGCCTGCCGATCTTGTCCTCCAGCGTCGGCCGCCAGAGATCGACCATCTTCTTGGCCGCCGCCGGCGGCGCCATCCCGGTCAGGCGTTCGCGCACCAGCATCGCGAGCGCATCCGCCAGTGGCGCATCGGCGCGGTCGGTGATCTCGTCGAACTTGCCGCGATGGAAATGATCATCGAGCATCGCGGTGAGGTTTTTCGCAACGCCCGCCATGCGGCGCGCGCCGATCGCCTCGACCCGAGCCTGCTCCACCGCCTCGAACACGCCACGCGCCTGCGGGTTGCCCGGCATTAGCTTGCGGTGCAGTTTCGGATCGTGACAGGCGAGCTTCAGCGCGATCGAGTCGGCGTGGCCGCGCACGACCGCAGCATCGCGCTTCGTCATTTTCCGCGCCGGCTCGGGCAGCCGCGCCTTGCCGGGCGCAAGGCCAGGGCGCTCGGCAGCAAAGCTGACGTCGAGCTCGGGCGTCTTGGCGATCGCCTTCAGGCATGACGCCACCGAGCGCTTGAACGGCTCGGTCGGCGCTTCCTTGGTGTTGCGGAATTTCGAGTTGGATGATGATGTGCTCATAGCGACTTCGTAAACGAATGGCGCGTCACGCCGCCGGGATAGCCGTCAATGGCGCCGAATTCTTCGTACCCGCAGGAACGATAAAAGCCCGGCGCCTGAAAACTCATCGTGTCCACATGGGATCGAACCGCGCCGATCCGCCTTGCTTCGTCTTCGATCGCCGCGATCAGCTTCGTTCCATGACCTTGGCCACGATGTTTCTGGTCGATCCAGAAGAACTGAATGAACAGAACCGTTGTCCAGATCTGGCCGACGACCCCACCGACGATCTTGCCGCGGTCCTTTAGCGAAACCGCAAGGCCCTTCAGTCTCTGCGTCCCCATGTGCTCGTGGTTGTAACCAGCGAGCCCGGCGAGCACAGCCTTCTTGGTGGTCCCAATGGTGCGCTCGACGGTAATGGTTGGCATGGATCAGCTAAGCGCCACGTTGACCGCCGATTCCGGCAGCTCCGCATTGAAGCAGCGCTGGTAGAACTCGGCGACCAGGGGACGCTCGAGCTCGTCGCACTTGTTGAGGAAGGTGACACGGAAGGCGAAGCCGATATCGCCGAAAATGTCGGCATTCTCCGCCCAGGTGATCACCGTGCGCGGGCTCATCACCGTCGACAGATCGCCATTGGCAAAGGCGTTGCGGGTGAGATCGGCAAGGCGAACCATCTTGTTGACGATGTCGCGGCCTTCCTGGGTGCGATAGTGCTTGGCCTTCGCCAGCACGATCTCCACTTCCTCGTCATGGCCGAGATAGTTGAGCGTGGTGACGATCGACCAGCGGTCCATCTGCCCCTGGTTGATCTGCTGGGTACCGTGATAGAGGCCCGAGGTGTCGCCGAGGCCGACGGTGTTGGCGGTCGAAAACAGGCGGAACGCCGGATGTGGCTTGATCACCTTGTTCTGGTCGAGCAGCGTCAGGCGGCCGGAGACCTCCAGCACGCGCTGGATCACGAACATCACGTCCGGGCGGCCGGCGTCGTATTCGTCGAACACCAGTGCGACGTTGTGCTGGAGGGCCCAGGGCAAAATGCCGTCGCGGAATTCGGTGACCTGCTTGCCGTCCTTGACCACGATCGAATCCTTGCCGACGAGGTCGATACGGCTGATGTGGCTGTCGAGATTGACGCGCACGCACGGCCAGTTGAGGCGCGCGGCGACCTGCTCGATATGGGTGGATTTGCCGGTACCGTGATAGCCCGTCACCATGACGCGGCGGTTCTTGGCGAAACCTGCGAGGATCGCGAGCGTGGTGGCGCGGTCGAAACGATAATCGGCATCGACTTCGGGCACGTGAGGATCGACTTCGGAATAGGCCGGCACTTCGAGATCGCTGTCGATCCCGAAGACCTGGCGCACCGACACCTTCATGTCGGGCAAACCGTTGACTTCCTCAACTTTGGACAAGGCGGCGGTCGTCATTCATCCTCCGAGGCCCCGGGCGGTCCCGAGACCAGTAATTTGCACTTTGACTGCGGCTGGGTGCAGTTGCGAACCTATCAGAGACCACGTGCCGGCAGAAGCCCGCGCCCCAATCAAAGTTCCGTTGTCTTTTCATTTAGATAGGCAAGGAACGCGAATTTTGGAAGGCTGCCCTGCGAATCACGCTCGAATTTCGCGCCTGGCAGGCGCCTTGCAGCGAACTTTGGCACTTTGGTTGCCGCTCCCTACTTATGTAAGGTCTGAACCTCGATGCCCCTGCCCGACACAGAGACGACGTGACGTCCTTCCTCGATCCCTTCATCGACTTCGTCTCGGCCCATGCGGGGCTGGCGTACCTGACACTCTTCCTCGCGGCGCTGCTGGAGGCTGTTCCGGTGGTGGGTTCGGTCGTTCCCGGCTCGACCATCATCCTGGCGCTGAGCGCCCTGATCCCGGGCGGCGAACTCAAACTGCAATGGGTGCTGCTGGCCGCCGCCCTCGGCGCCGTTGTGGGTGACGGCTCGGCCTATTGGATCGGGCACAAGCAGCAGCGCGAGATCCTCAATAGCTGGCCTCTGACCAACTATCCCCGCGTGATCGAGGAGAGCGAGAGCTTCTTCCGCCGGTTCGGCACTTGGGCGGTGTTCTTCGCCCGCTTTGTCCCCCCGATCCGGGCTTTCGTGCCGGTCACCGCCGGCGCGCTCGGCATGGCACCGGCGCGCTTCTATGCGGTCAATATCCCTGCGATCCTGGTCTGGGCGCCGGCGCACGTACTGCCCGGCGACCTCGCGATTTCGGCGTGGCACAGCTATGCCGGCCTGCCGCACCACGGACATCCCGCCAAGCACATCTGGATGCTCACTGTCGTCGGCGTCGCAATCGTTGTGGGCCTCGTGATCTGGTTCGTCCGCCGGAGGCACGGCAGCGGGGTCGCGGCGGCGAAGCCGGGGGGTTAGAGCTTCAGACGCATTCCTTCCTCATCCTGAGGAGCCTGCGAAGCAGGCGTCTCGAAGGATGGCCGCGGGCAAGATCCGGGCCTTCATGGTTCGAGACGCGCGTTCGCGCTCCTCACCATGAGGGTCTTGCAATGCGATCAGGCTAGCTTCTGGTATCTGTCGCCGTCGTCCGCCGTCCCGGTGCCGGCCCAACATAACGCGCCCGCGGCCTAATCAGCCTTCCGTGCTGCAATTGCTCGCTCGCGTGCGCGATCCAACCGACGCTGCGGGCCATTGCGAACAGTGCGAGCTCGCTGCCGGCTGGCAGGCGCAGGGCGTGCACGAGCACGGCGAGCGCATAGTCGATGTTGACGAGCTCGCCGGTCGCCTCCGCAATCCGCTCCGGCACCTCGCGGGTGAATTTTCGCGGCGCCCCGGCGCGTGCCAGCGCGTTGAGCAGCGACTGTGCGCGTGGATCGCCGCGCTTGTAGACGCCGTGGCCGAAGCCGGCAAAATGCTCGCCGAGCGCGACGCGCTCGCGCACCATCGGCTCGACGTCGCGATCGATCAGTGTCTTCACGAGCTGCGAGGCCAACACGCCAGCGCCACCGTGTTTTGGACCTTTGAGCGCAGCGAGACCGGCAATGACGGCATCGTAGAGATTGAGGCCGGTCGAGGCGGCGCAGCGCGCGGTGAAGGTCGACGCGTTCAGCTCGTGCTCGGCGAGCAGCACCAGCGCGCGGCGGATGAGATCGGCTGCATGCTTGTTGTCGGGTGCCCAGGCGAGCGCGATCTGCTGGTGCAGTGGCGCGGCTGACGGCTCGGCATTGAGCATGGTCGCAACCAAAAGCCGGACGATGCGCGCCCCGACCATCGCGCGGCCATCGGGCGCGCGGGTGAAGGCGCGGGGATCGGCGCTCGCGGCAAGCGCCAGCACCGCGATGGCGCGGTCGATCGGCGCGGCGCGGCGCGCGGCCTCGGCGATCGCGCGCATCTCGCCGGAGACGTGGGGGCAATTGTCTGATGCAAAGGGATCGACGCCCGAGACGTCCCAGAGCAGCGTCGCGGCATGCTCCAGCGTGTCCCGCTCGGCGAGATCGACGCAGTTCACGCCACGATAGATCGCGCCCTCTTCCGTGATGGTCGCGATCTCCGTGTCCATCACCGGCAGGTCGGCATCGAAGCTGCGCAGGCCCCGCGGCTCGGGCGATGGGGCGCGGCGCTCCTTCAGGCTGCGGACGTCCTCGGCGCGGTAGCGGTTCTTGCGCGAATCCGCCGTCGGCTCGGACCGGATCAGGCCGCGGCTGACATAGGCGTAGAGCGTCGCCGGCGAGATCGCGAGCTCGGCGGCGGCCTCGCGGGCCGAGAGGTAGAGGTCCTCCGAATTTTCCATATTGATTTATGTAATCAAGATTGATCAATCTGTCGAGAGGCCTGACCTTTACATCGTGAAAGGAGACAGGCCATGAACATCCATCTCACCAAAAGCCAGATCGGGCTGGACGGGGTTCCCGCCGCCGAGACCGTGCTCAGCCATGTCGATGGCGAGCGCGGCGAGCTGATCATCGCCGGCGAGCATGTCGGTACCCTCGCCCGCCAGTCGAGTTTCGAGGGCGTCACCGCGCGGCTCTGGAACGGCGCGAGCCGGAGCACGCTCAGCGAAGCCAATGTGCGCGCGAGCCTCGGGCTGGCACGCGAACGCGCCTTTGCGCGACTGCCGGACCTTTTGCCGGCAACCCGCGGCGTGGGCATCATCGACGGCTTTCGCGCGGCGGTCGCGGGCTTGCGTGCCGAGAACGGGCTGGCGCATGAGGCGACCATCGTCGGCGCGTTTCCGGTGATCGCGGGCGCGCTGGTGCGACAGGCGAAGCGACTTGATCCGGTCGCACCGAATCCGGATGCGAGCCATGCCGCCGACACACTCAAAATGCTGCGCGGCGCCGCGCCCGAGCCGCGCGAGGTCGCGGCGCTGGATGCCTATCTCGTCACGGTCTGCGATCACGGCATGAACGCCTCGACCTTCGCCACGCGCGTGGTGGCCTCGACGCAGGCCGATCTGTTCGCCGCCGTCACCGCCGGCTATTGCGCGCTGACGGGACCCCTGCATGGCGGCGCGCCGGAGCCGGTGCTGGAAATGCTGGATGCGATCGGCTCAAGCGAGCGGATCAAGCCGTGGGTCGATGCCACGCTTAAGCGCGGGGAACGGCTGATGGGGTTTGGCCATCGTGTCTACCGCGTGCGCGATCCGCGCGCCGACGTACTGAAGGCCGCGATCGAGCGGCTTGCCGCCGACGGCGCCGACCTGCCGTTCGCCGGCGAGGTCGAGGCCTATATCCGCGCCGCGCTGCGCAGGAAGAACCCTGAGCGACCGCTGGAGACCAATGTCGAGTTCTTCACCGCGATGCTGCTCGATGCCCTCGCCATCCCGCGCCAAGCCTTCACGCCGATTTTTGCCGTGGCGCGCGCCGCGGGCTGGACCGCGCATGCGCTCGAGCATCGCCGGACCGGACGGCTGATCCGGCCGAGTTCATCGTATGTGGGGGCGATGCCGAGCTAAACGCGACCGCACAACACAATGTCGTCCCGGCGAAAGCCGGGACCTCCGCGCGAGCGCCTGCGCTCGTCGCGATTACCCCAGGGAGTGGTTGCGGCGCGAGCTGATAACCAGAGGTCTTCGCAAAACTGCTTCCTGTGGCTACGGGTCCCGGATCTGCGCTTCGCTTGTCCGGGACGACGAGGTGGAAAGGCCGCCCTACGCCTCCCGCACCACCGTCTTCAGATAATTATACGCCTTGATGATCTCGATCAGGCGGTCTTCGGTGGAACGGTCGCCGCCATTGGCGTCGGGGTGGTGCTGCTTCACCAGCGCCTTGTACTTGGTCTTGACGTCGGCGAGCGTGGCGTCGGGGCCGAGACCCATCACCTGAAGCGCCTTGCGCTCGGCGTTCATCACCTTGCGTGTTTCGGCCTTGGGCTGGGCCTCCGGGCCGCGGCGCCAGTTGGCGCGGCCGTTGATCTCGCTGAACATGCTGAACGGATCGAAGGCGCCATCGATCTCGGCTTCCGCCCCCTTCTTGACGCCGCCATTGGCGCCCATCTTCCAGGTCGGACGGTGGCCGGTGAGCGCATCCTTCTGGTAGCGCGCGACGGCGTCGGCATTCATGCCGGAAAAGAAATTGTAGTTCTGGTTGTACTCGCGCACGTGATCGAGGCAGAAGTGCCAGTACTCGCGCGAATTTTCGCGGCCCTTCGGCGCGCGATGGCTGCCCTTGTTCTGGCAACCGGTCCATTCGCAGGCGACCACGGTCTCGCGCGGCTTCGCTTCCGGCTTCGCACCTCTCGGCTTGACGCGGATGGAGTCGAAGAATTTTGATGAATCGATCGGCATGACTGACTTTGACTACGCAATGCAAAAACCTTCAAGTCTTGACATTGCAAATGGCGTAGAAGCACGGGAATTCAGGGAACGCGATCGCGCGACTTAACGGCTCACAGGACTGGCAACGACATGGCTACACAAGACACTATCAGCAACAAGTTGCGCGAAGCTTTCTCGCCGGACAGCCTGCAAGTGGTCGATGAATCACATTTGCATGAAGGCCATGCGGGCCACCGGGCAGGCGGCGAGACGCATTTCCGCGTTTATATCGTGTCTGATGCCTTCAAAGGGAAGAGCCGGGTCGAGCGTCACCGCATGATTAATTCGACGCTGGCCGCGGAACTCTCCGGCGGCGTGCACGCCCTCGCCATCCACGCGCAGGCGCCGGGGGAAGGCAACGGGGGATAAGACTGTCAGCGCACAACCGCCGGTTTGATTCCGGGTATGATATGCTTCAGCGAGGTATGACATGGACGGTCCTTCCTGGGTTGAGTTGGTCGAGCGGAATGTCGCCAGATTTGGCGACGTTGTGGCAGGCATTGATCCCGCCCACTCAGACATTCCGGAATTTTTCGGAGACGGGAACGATCGCGCCTGGATCGGCCGGTTCGTGAGTTTTGTCATCGAGACCATCGAAGGGCATATCGGCTTCGTCAAATTCCAGTCAGCCTATTATGAAGCGTGCGGCCTGCCCGGGCTGATGGCGCTGTCGTCCGGAATCAACCAAGCGCGGGCGGCCGGTATTGGCGTCATCCTCGACGCCAAGCGAGGCGATATCGGCGCGACCGCAGCCGCCTATGCACGAGCCTATCTGATGCCGGCCCATGCCGGCGGAAGCGGCGACTTCGAAGCAGATTGCCTCACCGTCAATCCCTTGATGGGGCCCGATACGCTTGAACCCTTTGTCGACTGCGCGAACCGCTTTGGCAAAGGCCTGTTCGTACTGTGCCGCACCTCCAATCCCGGCGCAGGCTGGCTGCAAGATAGGATGACGGGAAATCGCTTCGTCTCCGATCGCCTTGCCGATCTCATCGCGGGGATGAGAGCCGGCAGCGGACCTTCCGGGCTCAACGCTGTGGGCGCGGTGGTGGGTGCTACGGTCCCGCATGAGGGTCGGCGCCTGCGTCAATTGCTCCCGCGCTCAATCATCCTGGCACCAGGGCTGGGCGCCCAGGGCGCGGATCCCTCGGCCATTCATTCCCTTCGAGGAAACACACCGGGCGATTTGCTGATCCCGGTGTCGCGGGGTCTGACCCGCGTGGACGATCGTCGCCTGTCGGCAAATGACTATCAGCAACTTTTGGTCCACAGGATCAGCGCACTCAAAGCGGCGGTCGCCTATGACTATCGGACCAGTCAGGCTATGCCAGCCTGAGCTTCTGACGTCCCTGCAAATTGGCAAACGCTAGAACGACGTCCCTGCCCGCCTCGGCTTGGCTTCCTCCACCTCCGCCTCGCGCGGCACCGGTGAAATACGGAGTGCGGTGATGCGGTTGCGCTCGCGGCGCAGCACGCGGAAGCGGAAGCCGTGGAACGTAAAGCTCTGGCCGCGGTCGGGGATCGAGCGCGCCTCGTGAATGACGAGGCCGGCGACCGTCGTTGCCTCTTCATCGGGCAGGCGCCAGTCCATGGCGCGGTTGAGATCGCGGATCGGCACCGAGCCGTCGACCACGACCGAGCCGTCGGGCTGGGCGCGCACGCCCGCGACGACCACGTCGTGCTCGTCGGAGATGTCGCCGACGATCTCTTCCAGAATGTCTTCCAGCGTCACAAGACCTTCAACTTCGCCGTACTCGTCGACCACGAGCGCGAAATGGGTCTTGCGACGGCGGAACGCCTTGAGCTGCTCGGACACGGTGCGCATCTCCGGCACGAACCACGGCGGCAGCGCGATGGTCGAGGCGTCGATGCGCGAGGTGTCGCCTTCGGAAGCGCGAATGGCGCGCAACAGATCCTTGGCGTGGAGCACGCCGATGATGTTTTCGGGCTTGTCGCGCCACAGCGGAATGCGGGTGTATTCGGTTGCCAGCACCTCGCGCACCAGTTCCTCCGACGGCAGGTCGGCGTTGATCATCATCATCTCGGTGCGATGGATCATGACGTCGGAGACCTGAAGCTCGCGCAGGTCAAGGAGGCCGCCGAGCATGTCGCGGTCCTGCTTCTCGACCTTGCCTTCATGGTGCAGGAGGTCGACCGCGCCGCGCAGGCGCTCGGTCGGCGACAGGATCGCCTGGTGCTCGCCGGCGAGGCCAAACAGCCGCATCAAGAGGCGCACGATGACTTCCACCACGGTCAGCAACGGCCCGAGCACGTACATCGTCAGCCGCATCGGACGCGCCACGGCAAGCGCGACGCGATCAGGCGCGTTGATGGCGATGGTCTTTGGCAAGACTTCCGCGAAGATCACGACCAGTGCCGTCATCACGCCGGTCGCATAGAGCACGCCGACCTCGCCGAACCAGGTGGTGAAGATGCCGGTTGCGATCGCCGAGGCCCCGATGTTGGCGATGTTGTTGCCGAGCAGCAGCGCGCCGATCAGGCGCTCGCGCATGTCGAGCAACTGGGAGACGACATCGGCCTCGTGATGACCCTGCTTCGAAAGCCGCAGCATGCTGGCGCGCGAGGCGCCGGTCAGCGCCGTCTCGCTGGCGGCGAAAAACGCCGAGACCAGGAGGCAGAAGACGACGATGGAGAAACCGAGCCAATCCATGACCCAACCGCCGATGTCAATCGCTCATCACGCGTTGCGCGCGAGCTTGTCGTTGAGGAAATCGCGCACCAGCGACGGCTCGACATCCTTTGCGATCACCGCGCGCCCGACGGCTTCCAGCAGGATGAAGGTGAGCTTGCCGCGCTTGACCTTCTTGTCCTGTCCCATCAGCGCCAGCAGCGCGTCGGCGTCGGCAAGCCCTTCCTGCGCGAAGCCGGCGATGTCCTGGAGCCGCGTCGGCAGCCCTGCTTCCGCAAGGTGGCGTTCGACGCGCGCAGCGTCCGTCGCACCGATCATGCCGAGCTTTGCGGAAAACTCGGCCGCCAGGACCATGCCGATGGACACGCCCTCGCCGTGAAACAGCCGGTCGGAGAAGCCGGTGGCGGCTTCCAAGGCGTGACCAAAGGTGTGGCCGAGATTGAGCAGCGCCCGCTCGCCGGTCTCGCGCTCGTCGCGCGAGACGACGCCCGCCTTGGCGCGGCACGAGGTCGCAATCGCGTGCTCGCGCGCCGAGCCACCCCTGAAGATGTCGGCGTGGTTCTTCTCCAGCCAGGTGAAGAAAGCCACGTCGCCGAGCACGCCATATTTGGCGACCTCGGCATAGCCGGCGCGGAATTGCCGCGGCGACAGCGTGTCGAGCACGGCGGTGTCGGCAATGACAAGCACCGGCTGGTGGAAGGCGCCGAGCAAATTCTTGCCCTGCGGTGAGTTGATGCCGGTCTTGCCGCCGACGGATGAATCGACCTGCGCCAGCAGGGAGGTCGGCACCTGCACGAAATCCACGCCGCGACGCAGGATCGCCGCTGCAAAGCCGGCGAGATCGCCGACCACACCGCCGCCAAGCGCGATGACGAGATCGTTGCGCTCGATCTTCGCCGCGATCAGTGCCTCGCTGACCTTTTCGAGCCCGGCATAGGTTTTGGAAATCTCGCCTTCCTCGACGACGATGCGCGAGGTCGGGATGCCCGCATCCGCGAGCGAGGCTTCAGTCGGCTCCAGCCAATGCCTTGCGACGGTGCGATCCGTCACGATCGCGGTGCGCACGCCAGGGCGCAGGTGCGCGATGCGCGCGCCGAGCGAGGCCAGCACGTCGCGGCCGATGACGATGTCGTAGGTGCGCTCGCCGAGCGCGACGTCGACGATAACGGGGTCTGAATGTTTCAACGGCGCGGTCATCTCGCGGCACTCGCTACATCGGAAGGCTGGCCGCCGCAAAGATAGGTACGCAGCGTCTCGAGACACTCCTCCACGATCCGGTCATGCGGCACGTCGCGCGAGGAGATCGTAAGGTCGGCATTCTGGTAGACCGGCTCTCTCTCGCTCAGCAGCCGGGTCACCGTCCCCTCGGGATCGGCGGTTTGCAGCAGCGGGCGATCGGCCCGGCGGCGCACCCGCCGCATGATGACGTCATGATCGGCCCTGAGCCAGATCGAGACCGCCTTGGCCGCAATGCGCGCCCGCGTCTCCTCGCGCATGAAGGCGCCGCCACCGGTGGCGAGCACCAACGGCCCGCTGTCCAGAAGGCGCGCGATCACCCGCGTCTCGCCGTCGCGAAAATAAGGCTCGCCATGGCGCTCGAAAATTTCAGGTATGGTCATGCCGGCGGCCGCCTCGATCTCGGCGTCGGCATCGAGGAAGGGCAGCTTAAGCCGGGCCGCGAGGCGTCGGCCGATGGTGGATTTGCCGACCCCCATCATGCCGATCAGCACGATCGACCGGCCCGCAAGCGCCGACAGAATGTCGGGCTCGGGCAAGCTTGGGGCTGGCATGGCGGCGTCGGACATGGATCTCGCTCAATCTGCCGCCAAAGGCGGCATCTCGGGCCACCTATACGACCCCGCAGGGGCCCTCGCCAGAGACTCTTGCCACGAAACGGCGAACATGTTGGATGATTTCATTGGTTAATTCGCCCCGACGGGACCCCTACCGAGACCTCGCCCGATGCCCAGCCTGTTCCGCTTCCTGACGGTCGTCGCCGTCCTCGCCGGCATCGTCTATGGCGTGGTCTTCACGCTGGCCAATTTCGTCAATCCAAAACCGCGGGAAATGACGGTGACCATCCCGCCGGAGAAATTTCTCAAGAAATAGCCGCTAGCCTGAAGGGCATGCCCACCAAGCCCTCAAATATCCAACTGACCGGCCTGTTCCTCGACATGCTCGCGGCGGAACAGGGCGCCGGCCGAAATACGCTCGACGCCTACCGGCGCGACCTCACCGACTTCTCCGACTTCCTCGGCCACAAGAGCCAGGATTTCATCGGCGCGGACACGCAAGTCCTGCGCGACTATCTCGGTGATCTCGATACGCGCGGCTTCAAGTCCTCGAGCGTCGCGCGGCGCCTGTCGGCGATGCGGCACCTGTTTCGCTTCCTGCTCAACGAGCGGATCCGCAGCGACGACCCCGCCGCGATCCTGTCGGGGCCGAAGCGCGGCCGCAGCCTGCCGAAGGTGCTGTCGATTGCGGACGTCGATCGCATGCTGAGGCGCGCAAAGGAGCTGAGCGAGACGGCGAACGCATCGCCAGCGCAGCGGCTGCGCAGCTTGCGGCTCTATTGCCTGCTGGAAGTACTCTACGCCACCGGCCTGCGCGTCTCCGAGCTGGTGTCACTGCCGCGCTCGGCCGCAAAGCGCGACGCGCGCATGATCGTGGTGCGCGGCAAGGGCAACAAGGAGCGCCTGGTACCGCTCAACGAGGCCGCGCGGCAGGCGATGGCGGATTATCTCGCCGCCACGGACGCGGCCAAAGGCGACGGCAAATCGAACAAGAAAGGCAGCATCGCCACATCGAAATGGCTGTTTCCGTCCTTCGGCGAGAGCGGCCACCTGACGCGGCAGCATTTTGCGCGCGACCTGAAGGAGCTCGCCATCGCATCCGGCCTTCAGGCGCGCCTCGTCTCCCCGCACGTGCTGCGCCACGCCTTTGCCAGCCACCTTCTGCACAACGGCGCCGACCTGCGCATCGTGCAGACGCTGCTCGGCCACACCGATATCTCGACGACGCAGATCTACACCCATGTGGTGGAGGAGCGCCTGAAGAGCCTGGTGCGCGACCTACACCCGCTGGCGGAGAAGTAGGGTTTCACGGAAGATGCGCTCCCTCTCCCGCTTGCGGGAGAGGGCTGGGGAGAGGGTATCTCCACGGACGAGAGCCCCCAAGAGGAGAGAGCCCTCACCCGGCGCGCGGGACGATGCTTCGCATCGCCCGGGGCGCGCCGACCTCTCCCGCAAGCGGGAGAGATGAACCATCCGCCTTGACTTCGGCCGTTTCTCCGCAGAAAGAGCCGTCTCCTGCCCGTGATTTGGCGCGCTGCGTCGGTGCGCACAAGCCAACTCATTGAAGAAGCTACACTTCTATCCGCGGCCTCAAATCCGTTTCACCTCCTCGCCCCGTCCTCCCTATATTGAACCGATGCTAGACCAAATGCGCAGCTATCTCGATTTCGAAAAGCCCGTCGCCGAGCTCGATTCCAAGCTCGACGAATTGCGCGCGCTCTCGGCCTCCGGCGACATCGCCGAGGAGGTCGGCAAGATCGAGGACAAGGCGGCGCAGGCGCTCGCCGACCTCTATGCGAATTTGACGCCGTGGCAGAAGACGCTGGTCGCGCGTCATCCGCAGCGGCCGCATTTCTCCGACTTCATCAAGGGCCTGGTCACCGAATTCACCCCGCTCGCCGGCGACCGCAAGTTCGGCGAGGACGAGGCGCTGGTGGCAGGCTTCGGCCGCTTCCGCGGCGAAGCCATCTGCGTGATGGGCCAGGAAAAAGGCGATTCCACCGAGAGCCGCATCAAGCACAATTTTGGCATGGCGCGGCCCGAAGGCTATCGCAAGGCGGTGCGGCTGATGGAGATGGCCGAGCGGTTTGGCCTGCCCGTGCTGTCGATCGTCGATTCTGCCGGCGCCTATCCCGGCATCGGTGCGGAAGAGCGCGGACAGGCCGAAGCCATTGCGCGCTCGACGGACGCCTGCCTGTCGCTGGGCGTGCCGAACGTTGCGATCATTACCGGCGAGGGCATGTCGGGCGGCGCGATCGCCATCACAACGGCAAACCGCGTCCTGATGCTGGAGCACGCGATCTACAGCGTGATCTCGCCGGAGGCCGCCTCCTCGATCCTCTGGCGCGACGGCACCAAGGCCCAGGAAGCCGCCAACAGCATGAAGATCACGGCCCAGGACATGCTGCGCTTCGGCGTCATCGATACCATCCTGAAGGAGCCGGTCGGCGGCGCGCATCGCGACCCCGCCGCCATGATCGCCACCACCGGCGAGGCCATCGAGCAGGCCTTCAATGAGCTGCGCAACCTGGACGCCGACGCCATCCGCAAGCAGCGGCGGCAGAAATTCCTCGAAATCGGCCGTAAGCTGGGGTGACTCGGCGCGTTCCGGCGCCGTAGGGCGGGTTAGCGCAGCGTGACCCACCACTTCATCTCACGCACGGATAGCAAAGAGGTGGGTTACGCCTTCGGCTAACTCACCCTACAATCCCGCCTCGGCGTAAGGGGCCATTAACCCATTTTTCGCCCGAATCTGCGATCCCGGCCTAAATTAGGTCGCTACGCCCTGATTTAGTCTTTGTTGACCATCCCTATGAGGCAACGGTCTCGTGATCCGCGCTTGGGTTGCGACGGCTTAGCCCAGAGGGTAAGATTTTAATCAATGGCTTCAGGGCATAAGCGCTGGGGCTTGGTCTGCAAAAGCCCGCTTCCTGCGGGTCCGGATCGCCGGTCAGGCCAATGCTCCAGAAGTGGGGTTTTCGCTGACTTGCCCGGTGAGTGTGGGGTCCATCTTGATTTCTAGCTCGCTTGCACGCGCGCTTTTGACGTCGGTTGCGCTTGTCACCAGCGTGCTGCTGGCTGGCTGCGACACCGACCAGGTTTCGCTCGCGACCAACGCCAAGGCCAACCAGCCTGTCTCGCCAAAGCTTCTCGCCGCGATGACCGAGAAGGACATGGATCTGCAATCGCCGATCCTGGTCCGCCTGTTCAAGCAGGAGGCCGAGCTCGAGATCTGGAAGCAGACCCGCTCCGGCCAGTTCGCGCTGCTGAAGACCTATCCGATCTGCCGCTGGTCGGGCGATCTCGGGCCGAAGGTCCGCGAAGGTGACCGCCAGGCGCCCGAGGGGTTCTATTCGATCAACCCCAGCCAGATGAATCCGCAGTCGGCCTATTACCTCTCCTTCAACACCGGCTATCCGAATGCGTTCGACCGCGCGCTCGGCCGCTCCGGCTCGCAGCTGATGGTGCACGGCGACTGTTCCTCGCGCGGCTGCTACGCGATGACGGACGAGCAGATCGCGGAGATCTATTCGCTCGGCCGTGAGTCCTTCTTCGGCGGCCAGAAGGCGTTCCAGTTCCAGGCGTATCCTTTCAGAATGACGCCGGTGAACATGGCCAAGCACCGCAACAATCCGAACATGGCCTTCTGGAAGATGATCAAGGAAGGCAATGATCATTTCGAGGTGACGCGGCAGGAGCCGAGGGTCGATTTCTGCGAGAAGAAGTACGTCTTCGACGCCGCCAAGACGCCGGACGCCAAGCGCGATCCGGTGTTCGACGCCTCCGCAAAGTGCCCGGCCTATGTGATCCCCGACGACATCGCGAACGCCGTGCGCGAGAAGCAGGAGAAGGACGAGGCGGAATACGCCAGGCTCGTCGCCAAGGGCACGCCGATGGCGCGGATGAACACCGGCATCGACGGCGGCATGAACAAGGTATTCGCCGCGAAGATTCCGGAAGGCTCGACCGGCCTGTCCGAGGGCGCCGAAGGCTCGACGCTGCAGATGCTGGCGATGTCGAAGGCGCCCGGCACGATCCCCGGCAGCGTCAATCCGCCGAAACCGAACCTCGAGGCTGTCGGCGCAAGCCAGCAGAGCGAGCCGGTCGTGGCCGTCCCGTCGCAGGCCAGCAACACCCGCGTCGCGTCCGCCGCGCCGGCCGAGAAGTCCCAAGAGAATTCGCAAGGCGGCGGCTTCTTCTCCGGCCTTGCCCGCAAGATGGGCATGGGCACCGCCGACACCACCGCGACCACATCTCCGCCGCCAGCCACCACTTCGGCAACCCCGCCCTCGGCGGCATCCCGGCTGAAGGCCGCGGTGACCCGGTTCGTGCCGGGACATGGCACGGCCAAGGACGCGAGCAAGGACGCGAAGGACGCGCCCAAGGAAGCAGCCAAGCCGGTCGCAGCCGCCAGGCCCGCCGAGCCGAAGCCGGCCGACACCAAGGTCGCCGCCTCACGCCCGCCGCTGAAGCCGTCGGTGTCGGGCAGCACGGCTGATGCCGGCAGCAAAGACGCGCAGCTCGCAGGCGCTGCCCCGGTGATGTCGTCGAACTCGTTCGACAGCCGGTTCGGGGCGGTGAAGTAAGGGCGACGTGTTCGTCGCAGCCCGCCACACGCTCAGCCGTCATTCCCCGCGAAAGCGGGGAATCCAGATGCTATGGGGTAAGCGGCGACTGGGGTAAGCGGCGGTGAGGGTGTGGACACCCCTCGAACGCCGTGATC
>NZ_JBANBA010000034.1:0-79934 GCF_059803475.1 Bradyrhizobium sp. UFLA05-89
CTGGATGAACGAGCCGGCCACGCTGGTTCCACCATGCGCGACCATGTCGATCTCACAAAAACCAGGCGGCGGGTTGGCCCAGTCGTTGAAGGTTCTGATCGGCACCTCGCGTCGAATCGCCGAGTAGAATCCAACCCGCCGCCGGCGCCCCCCAGCAGCCGCAACTTTGACGTCGATTAACATTCGATCGATCGTCGCCGCACTCATCGTTACCAGTAGCGCGCGCTCTTCGCTTGTCGGCCTCAGCCGACCATGCCGCTCGAGTGCAGGCAACAGCGCTGGGATCATCGATACGAGGCGTTTGCCGCAGACGCGATCCGAGGCTTCCCACAGCGCGACCAGCGCGTCGCGCACACTGGCGTATCTGCGCCGCCGACTTCTCGCTGGTTCGGTTGCGCCGGTGACTTCCTCTTTCGATGGCGGTCTGGTTGGATCCCTTGCAAGCGACAGTGCTCGCACCGCGTGCTTGCGATGCCAACCCGTCGTTGCCGTCAACTCATCAAGGATGCGTCCCTTCTCAACTCGCCCTGCCGTACGGTAACGCTTCGCCACCGCCGCCAAAACCTCGCGCCGTGCGCCCATGCTGATCCCGCTTGCCATTGGCGCCACCGACCTGATTCGGTGACGCTGCCCCAGTCATCGGCGCGGAATCCTCCGGTAACATTCTCGATGAGGCAATGCGCCCCGGTCAAATTTGGAAGCCGATTGACAGTCAAGTGCCTGAACCAAGCAACATGGTCTCGCCGCGCTCCTTCCAACTCCTCACCGGCGGGGAACAATGGTATCTCCGCCGGGTGAAAGGGTACGAGGTATTCGTCCTCACATACGAGTTGTGTTGGCCGTCAGCCGTACTGCGCTCACTGCCTGAGGCGGTTTTGCAGCGCGCCCCGATTCGCGACGAGGTGGTCGAGATTCAGCAGCTCTGGCCGTTGTCCTTGCGCCAACTGGCCAACCAGCTCTCGCGTGCCGTCCACCACGTAGACGCCGCAATCATAACTGTTCTGCTGCTGGGCCATGGGGCGTCGCTCGAGGCGGGCATGCAGCGCCTCGGCGAGCTTTGCTGCAGAAGTGTGATTGCGTCCCTCGGCGGAGTCGTAATGATAGGCAACCGGCCCTTCCCGCGCGGCGCGATCAAGGAGCAGCAGGGACCAATGGCGGCCGCCATCATCCTCATCATCATTCACCGGCAAAAACAGAAAGCGTGCGGTATCGTTACCATCCTTGTCGTTCACGATTCCATGCAAGTTTTCCAGGATGACGTCCTCGTTTAGAGTCCTGCGCAGCATATGGGCCGTCGCGGGCTCCACGAAGCGAGTTCGGGCCGCCAAATCCGGATTGTCGCTCTGCAAGTCACGTGACAGGAGGGCGTAATCCGCCGCGATATGCTCATCGCCCAGCCATTCCAGGTCGTCGAGGATCCGCCCGCTCGGTCCGTGGATCGAGGCTGCCGGATCCCAAGTCCCGACTAGAGCATCAGGCGGTGTGCGCGGAAACGCGTAGTCAGCATCGTCACGCAGCTCGTAGGGTGTCAAAGGCGGCTGAGCCGCAACAGGCAATGATGGCGCGGCTTCCCAGGCCGGCCACAGACTCCAATCAAAGTCGGACGGTATCTGAAGCGACCAGGTCGAGGTGGATCCGGCAGGTTCCTGCCGTGGAGCTTGTTCTACCTCCTGCGTCTGCTCATGGCTTGTCAGGCCATTCGGTGGGCCGTCTTCCTCTATCGCCCAAAGCAGATCCTGATCGTCACCTTCCGGAGGGAGCTCCTCTGGCCAGTTATGCTTCAAAGCGACGCGCTCAACGTTTCCCTGGCGGACTATAATTGGTGCTATTCCGCCTTCGGACCGGGAGTCTCGTAGACGATCTAGGGCCGTAGATACTCGATTTTTTCGATCTTTTTCGAAGGCTGCGGCATCGTTGTCCAGCGATTCATCCTCCAAACGATCAGCGATTCCCGACCTGTCGTTTGCAAATAGCCACTGACTGAATCTGCGCAGAGGACGAACATACAGGGTTTTGGCCGTGATTGCCTCGTACCCCGCGCCGATCAGTGCGGGCTCAAGGTCTGCAATAAGGGAGGCGTCCGCAGAGTACAAAGGAGCGGGAATGCGTTTGCTCGCTCCCGCCCGGAGATGTGCGAGCGCCGCAGTGACAGCTCTGTAACCGCCAGCCTCTCTATAAAGATTAGCGTCTGTCTCTAGTTTATCGACGGCCCTGTCGTTAAGTTGGGCAGCAATGCTGTGTTTCTTGTTCTGACGAAGGTAGCGACTGAAATCAGTGAGCAGGCTTGCATAACCTTTAGCTGTACTTGCGGTACCCTCAGTCACGGCTTGCAGTTTGTACTTCTTGATCAGGTCCGCGTCGTCCGGATAGGGAGACTCATCAACCGCCGCTGCAGTCATCGCGACTTGGCTGGCCGACTGGGTCGTCGTGGCGAGACTTTGCGGACTGAAAATCCTCCGCCTTTTGGCCGGCGCGAAATCCGCTGTTCCATGCGCACAGTTGATCATCACCTCTTCGCTTGGCGAAAGGTTGATTATATCTAGCCGGTGCGAAACCGAAGATTGGAAGGCCTCGCCGGGGTTTTGAGCCGGGTAACCACTCGCAGCCGGCTCAAGTGTCATCTGGGCGTTATCCTCCCCAGGTATCCCTAGCCAGCTCAACGTTTGCTCAGAAACCCTCTGGTCATCCTCTCCGGGAGCGAGCTCCACTGGCCAATTGAAAGGCCTTTGTGACGCACCGTGCTGTTCGGCGGTTTCCGCGACCTCACCCCGCCGCTTGATTGGAGCGATTCCGCCGGCCGATTTGAATGCCCGGAGATGGGCTAGTGACAAACCGGCGAAGTACCCACCGCACTTCTTGGCATCCAGGTCCAGCAATTCGCTCTCAAGCTGAGCATTTATCGCTGGTTTCTCGTTAACTAAGAGCCATTGGCTCAGCCTGCGCAGAGCCTGTGCAGTGGCAACTGCGGTCCTCTCCTGGTAACCTGCCGAAATCATCGCTTCCTTAAGCCCAGAGATGAAGGAGGCATCCTCAGGATAGATCGGACGCGTGCTCGGTCCCCGGTCGACACGGAACCGGCGACCAGAATCTGCTTTCGCGTTGATAGAGAACTCGGCTGACGCGCCTAGAGTATGCAACGACGTCGTGCATCCATATCCTCCCGCGTACATCGTGGGCTGCGCCTCCTGCCAGACCGTCTCCAGGTCATCCGTGAAGGCCTGTGGCTCGCGATCGCCCAAGTTATCGCTCCAGCAGAGCCTGCGGTCAGCCGGAAGTGCTTGCGAATCGTCAAAAGCAGGCGTTCTCTCCACTAACGCTAATTCCGTTGTGTCTTGTGGGACTCGCTCATCGTTGAGCACCTCTTCGCATGATGGCTCCTCGAGTTCGATCGCTCGTGTGCCTGTCGGCGATTCTCGCAGGTGAGTCAGTGCGGCACCGATCTTCCGATTGCTATCGGGCTCCTTCCGGTAAGCCGAGACATCTTCATCCAACGATTTGCTCGAAAGCCGAGCAGCAAATCCCGGCTTGTTGCTCCCGCGGAGGTACTCACTGAAACGCCCGAGAGCAGTTGCGTATGTGCTCGTAGTTTTGAAGTTCTTGGTGGTGGTTGCTTTGTACTCTTTAATGAGGGCCGCATCGTTATCGTAAGGATTCAATTCTGCGCGGCTTGCGATGGGCGTGCCGCCGCTTTGCGACTGAGAAGCCCGAAGATGACGCAATGCCGTAAGGATGGACCCGTTCGGAGTCTTGTCGAAGACCTTGGTATCTTCATCCAGTGACTCGTGGTTGAGCCGAGCAGCCATTTCCGGCTTCTTACTTTTGAGGAGCCAACGCCCCAATCTGAGAAGCGCATTGACATTATCCCTGATGGTGCGCGGCTTGAAACCCCGCTTGATGAGTGCTGGCGTTAATCTGTTAATAAGCGATGCATCTTGGGAATAGAGAGGGTCCCCAATGGGACCTACGAAAGCCCAAGGTGACTGGCCCGGCTGCGATGCCGACGCGCCTGGCAGCGTTGCGCCGCCTTCCTGCGATTCCTGGATGTATTCACGCCCGCTCGCCGTCTCCGTTAGTGATGCAGCGACTTGCGCGGTTAGCTCAAGCGCCGACGAAGGGCGGGCTTCATCCATCATCTCCCAAGCCAAACTCTGATCGTCCTCCTCCGCACGGCGGACCTCGGCCACTCCCAGGGACGCGCTGTGCTGCGCAGCATCCTCTCCGACATGTCTCGGCTCTGTCAGGACCACGACGGGATCAGGACCGGCGGGACTCCAGCGCTCGGGCTCTATCGCTCTGACGCCCCCTCGCGACTTGAGGAAATGCGCCAGTGCGGTACGGATTTTCCGTTTGCCACCGGAGTCCTTATAGCCCTCGACATCCTTATCAAGTTCATGCAGCGACCTGGCGGAAATCTGAGCAGCAATGCCAGGCTTGCTTTTTTTGCGCAGATAGCTGCTGAAATCCGCAAGCAGAGTTGCATAGGTCTTGGCGGTATCTTGAGTGATCCCTCCCGCAGGCGCTTTTTTGTACTCGTTGATGAGAGCCGCATCCTTGGGGTAAGGGTTGAGGACGGCGCGTTTCACGAGCGGCGGGGCTACGTCGGCCGACCGGGGAGCCTTGAGACGAGCTAAGGCTGTAAGGAGCGACGAGGAGCCCCAGCTTCTCTCGAACTCTTCGACATCCTGACTGAGCGAGTCGTCGTGCAGGCGAGCGGCAATGCCCGGCTTATCGCTTGCAAAAAGCCATCGAGATAAGTTGAGCAAGTGCTCTCCGTCGGACCCAGCGACGGCCTCTTCAAGGCCGAAAATAAGGGAAGCGTCATCGGAATAGAGAGGAAGCTGGCTGCCATCGACGTAAGCCGCAACTGGCTGAGTCGACGGCAGTAGCGAATCGCACAGCATCGCTCCGCCGTCTTCACCGTATGGAGCGGGCGAGCGGTCCTGCACGCTCTGTTGCAAGATGCCTAGCGAAGGGTCCACTGGGGTACTCGACTGAAAAGGCGACGAGGGGGCCGTTTCGTTCATCATCTCCAACGAAACATCCTGATCGTGACCTTCCGCAGGAAGGACCTCTGGCCAGCTGATAGCTACCTCCGAGAGGCTTTGCTGCGTAGAGGCGTCTCCAATGCACGTCGTCTCGGTCAGGACCTCCTCTTCAGAACCTGAAGCTGTTGGGATAAGACGCTCGACTTCAATCGCTTGCGCGCCCGTTTGGGATTTTCGCAGGCGACCCAATGCGGATACGATCTTGGGATCATACCCGACGCTTTTCTTATATTCGTCGACATCATTGTCCAGCGACTTGTCAGAGACGCGGCCAGCAATGGTCCGTTTGCTCTTTTCGCGTAGGTAGTCACTGAACCTGGTAAGAGCAGTTGCGTTGTTCCGGCCGGTAGCTGTTCGTGTTTCGTTTTTGTACTGCCTGATGAGGGCCGCGTCTTGTGGATAAGGACTTAGCTTAACGACGCCCGTGATCGGCACGACTCCACCCGCGGACTCGGAGGTGCGAAGATGATCTAGTGCCTTACGCACCTTCTTGGTACCGCCCTTCTTTATAAACTCCTCGACATCAGCCGCCAGCGACTCGTCGTTAAGCCGAGCAGCAATAGTCCTCTTCCTGTTCTCAAAGAGCCAGCGGTCGAGAGTGAGAAGATTACTTACGTTGTTCTCTGCGGTGCACTTCGCAGCGCCTCCTTTGACGAGGGCTGACCCAAGCCTCGAAATGATGAGCGCATCTTGGGAATAGACAGGGCGATTGCTGTGACCGACCAAAACCCCAGTCGACTTACTCGGTGCCGAACCGCCTCCACCGCTATTTGGTGCCCCGCTATCTTCTGCCCCGGTCCGTTGCAAGACGGGCTGAGCCTCCGATGCCGATGCACCCGGTCGCCTGGACGGCTGCATCAGCACGCGACCACCTGAATTGCTTGTTTCGCTCAGCTGCTGCTCGAAAGCCGTAGCATCCGCGGACGGAGCCGGTGAGTTCTCTTGCGGGGCCGCCCTGCTCAATTGTTGACGCACCGGGTTTGTTGAGGCGCACTCCATTCGTTCTCACTTTCAAGATGTGGTAGAATTAAATCTTGAGTTTGGGGGCAACTTGCCTCGACGCGGCCTCGTCGGAACCGACAGAAAACCAAGGTGCGTCCCCCTCGACGCGCTCCATGTTCTTGCATTGCGATCGGCAGCTTGTCCTGTGGACACAGCTATGGGCGATAGCTGTCGAGAACCTGACGACAGCCCTGTTCCGAGTGCCGCGTCAGGACAAATGCGTGCACCGGGTTGTTGGGGACGAGGAGGTCACGCCGACGCGGGTGAGCCGTAGGCGCGGTCGCTGGCATGGAAGTTGGCCTTGACCTTGCCGCGAGACTCCCTCGTGCCGGGATGCGGCGCTGGGCGAGCTGATGGCAGGAATTGGCACTCCGCACATCAAGATGAAACGATTATGGAGTTCAGGAGGTGTCATTCGGCCTGCAATATTGGCTCTGACTCACTTTTGATGCAGTTTCGGGGATGTCTGGCGTTTTTGATTGGGGAGAATCAGCGCCATGCAGCAAGCACTCCAGCGCTCCAATTTGGTGCCGAGTGGATTTGTTGTAGAGAGTGCGTACTTCGAAGGTGATAATGCCGTTATTGCGGTCCGGGCGTCGGGAAGCGTTGGTCTGTGTCCATCGTGCGGAACGGTTTCCCGGCGTGTCCATAGTCGATATCGGCGACGTGTGACCGATCTGCCGCTCGCGGGGCGGATCGTCCAGCTCCTGGTAATCGCCCGCCGCTAGCGGAGACCGTCACGATCGCTGCGATCGAAGCTGGCGTACCAAGCTTGGTCGAGGCCGGCGACATCATCGCCGAATTCCACGTGATGATCCGGCGCAAGGTTGAGGAAGGGCTTACCTCATGGATCGAGGGCGCCCGCATCAGTCTCGTCGCCTCGTTCGCGAGCGGCGTCGTCAGGGATGAAGCGGCGGTTAGGGCGGCAATCACCTCGCCTTGGTCAAACGGACAGACTGAAGGTCAGATCATGCGCCTTAAGCTCGTCAGACGTCTAGATGTATGGCCGCGGTAAATTCGATCTGCTTCAGGCCAGACTAATCGGCGCAGAATAATCGGAGCTGCACCAAAACTGCTACAGAGCCAATATTGCAGACGATGACGTAATTGCGGTCGGCGCCCGCGGCACGAAAGGTCCGCTATCTTCAAGCCTTCCGCAATCTTACGAATCGGAGGGGCTATGAAGCAATATGTTGGGCTGGATGTGTCGCAGAAAGAAACGTCAGTATGTGTGGTCGACGAGGTAGGTCAGGTCTTGTTCGAGGGAAAGGCCAAGTCCGACCCCGGGACGCTCTCGGCACTGCTTCGCAAGCGAGCTCCACACGCCGAGCGCATTGGTTTTGAGACCGGGGCGATGGCGAGTTGGCTGTGGCACGAGCTTCGTAGGGTTGATCTTCCAGTGGTCTGTATCGACGCTCGGCATGCGCACGCGGCTTTGTCAGTGCGCATGAACAAAAGCGATCAGAACGATGCTCGAGGTCTGGCCGAATGGTACGGCTTGGCTGGTATCGAGAAGTCAAGATCAAGAGCGAGGAAAGTCAGAGGATCCGTGCGATACTCGTGGGGAGATCTCCGCTCGTTGCCATTCGTCGAGATATCGAGAACCAGGTCCGCAGTCTCATCAAAGAATACGCCTTGCCTGTTCCCTCGTGCGATCGGACTGCAATTCCGCAAGCAGGTTCGCGAGCTATTGGGCGAAGATCATCAGCTCCTCAGTGCAATCGCGCCGCTTCTGTCGATCCATGAGCAGATCTGCAAGCAACAAGGCACATTCGACAACGAAGTCCGCCAGTTGGCGAAGTCGGATGAGGCGACGCCTCGCCTAATGACGGTTCCTGGTGTTGGCGTGGTGACTGCCTTGACGTTCCGCCATACGATCGATGATCCATCGCGCTTCCGATCGGCATCAAGCGTCGGCGCCTATCTGGGTCTTACACCGCGGCGCTGCCAATCTGGCGAACGGATATCAACGGCAAGATATCCCGATGGGGCGACCGTCTGCTCCGGACTTACCTGTTCGAGGCGGCGACGGTGCTGCTTTATCGCACCAAGAAATGGTCTTCTCTCAAGGCTTGGGGAATAAAGCTTGCCAAACGAATTGGCAAGAGAAAGGCAAAAGTCGCCATCGCCCGCAAGATCGCCGTGATTCTCCACTGCATCTGGGTCGATGGCATACCGTTCGATTGGGGTCAGGCGAAGGAAGCCTGATCCTATTTATTAGCTTCTGGTCCGGTTCGCCAGACTGGCGATGTCCGGCTGGGACGGTGGTTGTGACGACCTCGTTCATTCGGCTGGTGGCGGCATGACCGTACCCCGCTGCAGACGTTGAGGCGTCCGCCCCGGACATCATCATGAGGCGCTGCGCGACCTCGGAAAGGACCATGACCCCGGCGATGGCATCAGGCTCAACGACGCCAAGCCGCAACCGAACTGGCATCGTCATCACCCGCGCTCGCCCTGTCTACGTAATGGCGGGCTCCGACAGGTCGAGCGCTACCGCCTTCAAGAAAGGAGACACCACTTGACATCAAACCGCAATTAAAGGTGCGAATGACATATTTTTCCCAGAACAGGCTGTGTATCAAAGCGTCAACCTGTTAGGATTGGGAGACGTGCCATGAAACTGAAGAGTGCACTTCTGGCCACTGCGTTTGCCTTTACGGCAGTGTCTACACTACCGGCGCTCGCCCATGACGAGTGGGACCATGGGCACGGCATTTCATTTCGTCTTGGAGGTTTTTGGCAATCGTCAGCGCCAGCACGGGAATATGCTGGCGCCCGCGGAAAGATCCTTCTGGCCGGCCCTGATCGCAGATAGGGAACTGGTTCCACTGCGCCCGTACGGTCACTTAGCCGGAATACTGGAAATCCTAGGTGTTCGGCCAGCTGTCGCGGAAAGAGCGGTGGGGGAAACGCGATATTCAGCTCCTTGCGGAGATGTGCCGCGTATGATCTGAAACCGTGACGGAGGCCATTTCCCAGGTATTGTCTTTTCCTGACCTGTCAGGCCGAGGGCGTTCACGCGCGTGAGGCTATCCACAGAGGGCGGGAGCTTCATCATATCGCGACTGCGTCTTTAGCAACCTTGAGCGGTGACGCCTTAACCGATTTGCTGGCCGGCTTGGCCGCGAATTCCATCGGCTGCTTAGTGAAGGGATTGACTCCGCTGCGAGCTTCGGTAGCAGGTTTGTTCACGACCGACATTTTGACGAAGCCGGGAATGACGAACTCACCGGACTGGTTCAACTCATTGTAGCCTACAGTTGCCATCTGCTCGATGACTGCCTTTACGTCAGCCTTGGAAATCTGCGTTCCTTGAGCAATTGCGTCAATTAGCTGGTTCTTGGTCATCTTAGGCACGCTGATCTCCTTTGAAAGCACAGAACAATTCAAATGCGTGAAATACGCCGGCTCCGTGACTCGTTCGAGTACGGCAAAACCGCACGAATCGCTTTCCTGTTCACGCGGAGGTTATGAAGAAGTAACGAGCTTAGAACCTATTGGAAGCCAAAACACAAGGATCAGTTCGGTGTATTTCCGGCATCCTGCCTGCTTCTTATACCAGGTAGGTTTGATCGCCGGCTCTTTTCCCGTCTTCTGATCGGGACCGAGAGAGCGCAGTGTTGCCGAGCGATTGCCTATGTGAACCGGTCCCTCCGAAGGTTGATCTCTATGACGTTTTGTTGGCAAGGGTCTCGCTGTAAAAACGGGCGCATTCATCGCTATCTGATGCATCAGTTTCTGGCACGTCGGGGATCCAACCCGGCGGGCGTGCATTTTCTTTTGTCGTCGGCCATCCTCGATCGGATCGCAAACGTGCTTGAGAGCTATTCGGGCAGGCAGCTTTCTTGCATCCGGTGGAGGCGACGCCAAGCGGCAACGTCGAAGTTCTCAACGATACGGGAGACTTCTACCGGTTCTTCGATGCGACGCGGCAGGTGGAGTTTCTGTGCGCGTGCGTTCGTCAGACAATAGAATGGGATCTTGCGTAAGCTGTCGAAGCGAGAGAGAGAGAACAAGTTCGCGGCACTTACGATGAACGAGGCCTCAAGGACAGTGCATCAGAGCGGGAATCTCGGCGTCTTATTGACTTCACATGACCTCGAGCTGCCCGGAGTCGCAGCGTATCGGGGGATTGCGGCTTTGTTACTTGCAGCGTCAAAGATTCGTGGGCTGCGATTCCTTGTCAATCCTCAGGCGGCTCCTCAACAGGAATGGCGAAGCCCGCCTTTACGCGATCTATTATGACCATCGTTTTAAAGCCCTTAATGTCCGTGTTCTCATAGAAGAATCGCCGCGTGAACTGCTCATATTCTTCCATGGTGCCCGCGGTAACGTAGAGGACAAAGTCGGCGTCGCCTGTGACGTAAAATCCATTGACGACTTGAACGGACGATTTGATGGCCTTCTTGAACTTATCGATTATGTCTGAACGCTCCCGTTCCAGGGTCACCAGCACAAGCATCTGAATTGGTTGTCCTACCGCCTTCGGCGACAGGATTGAGACATCAGCTTCGATGATGCCTTCGGAACGGAGCCTCTTCAGTCGTCGTTGACACGCGGTGGCGGAAAGTCCGGCCATTTCGCCGATTACATCTGAAGTTAGGCGGTTGTTCTTTTGCACGATCTCGAGGATGCGCGCGTCTATTCGGTCGTATCGCATAACTAGCCGCTTTGAGATGAATTTCGCCGTCAAGATCCTGTGCGATGGCGAAAATCCTCCGAAAGAAGAGAAAATGCAATGAAAATGCCTTCTTGGAGCGTTCAGACTACCAGAAATCCGCAGCAAGACGTCGAGAAGGCCCTTTTGGAACTGGGTCCGGCGGACGAGGAGCTCGGCTCGGCCCCTCGCCGCTACAAATGACCTTGTGTTCAGTTCATCAGCACGATCGGTTTGATTACGGCGCCGGTCTCCGAATCATGGATCGCAGTGTTGATCTCATCGAGCGTGTAGAACTTGACGAGCTTGTCGAATGGGAAACGGCCGCTGCGGTAGAGATCGATCAGCATCGGAATGAAGACAGCGGGATTGGAGTCGCCCTCGACGATGCCGATCAGGCGGCGGCCGGCGCACATGAAATGCGTCTCGTTGAGCACGATCTCCGCATCCGACGTAGATGCGCCGAGAATGCCGCAGGTGCCGCGCGGGCCAAGGCTCTCCACGGCGTTGCGGATCACCGCAGGCAGGCCGGTTGTGTCGAGGGCGAAATTCAGACCCGTGTCGGTGATCCGCATGATCGCCTCGACCACATTGGTTTGGCGCGGATCGATCACGTGGGTGGCCCCGAGCGACCTCGCAATCTCGAGCCTTGCCGGGTTGACATCGACCGCGATGATGGTGGTGGCGCCTACCACGTGCGCCGCCATTAGCGCTGACAATCCGACCGATCCGGATCCGAACACCGCGAACGATTTTCCGACGGAAACCTTCAGCGCGTTGATCACCGCGCCAGCGCCGGTCTGCACGCCGCAACCGAGCGGCCCAAGCAGCTCGAGCGGGACGTCGGAAGTGACCTTCACCACATTGACCTCGTGGCAAAGCGCATAGGTCGCGAACGACGACTGGCCAAAGAAGTTACCGTTAATCGGCGCTCCCTGCGCCGACAGCGCGCTCGATCCATCCGCGCGCGCTGCAAAGAAGTTGCGCGGGAAGAATTCATGGCAATAGCTGATCGCATGGTCCTGGCAGCTCGGGCACGCGCCGCAGGAATTAAAGGTCATCACCACGCGATTGCCGGGTTTCACCTTGGTGATCTCAGCGCCGACCGCTTCGACGACGCCCGCGCCTTCGTGACCGAGCACGACAGGTAACGGCGTCGGCAGCATGCCGTCGCGGACGACAATATCGGTGTGACAGACGCCCGCGGCCTTTACTTTGACGAGAATCTCGTTGGGGCGCGGGGCCTCGAGGTCAATGGTTTCAAGGCTCAGCGGTGCCCCCTTCTCGCGTGCGACGGCGGCGCGGATCTTCATCTTGGTCTCCAGAGGTGAGGGATTGAAAGGTGGGATGCTCCTAAAGCGCGAATTGGGATGAATCGTCATCGCGCTTTAGGTTTTTGTTTGAGCATGATCTCCGCGCAAACGCGTTCTGCGTTACTCGCGAGGGAAAACCGCTGCACACATTGCGCTAACGCGGCCCTTCGGGTCCGGATCACGCTCTAGCGCGCGGGCGCGGGGAAACTGCACGAGGTGCGGCGGGTCAGAACGGATAGGGAGTCGCCTGCGGCTTCTCCGAGGTCCACATCCATTGCGTAAACTCTTCCCAGATTGCCGGACCGCTGATCCGGCTGCCATTGCCGGAACGACCGCGCCCTCCGAACGGTGCGAACGGCCCGCCATTGACAGTCTGGTCATTGATGTGGAGCTGGCCAACAGCGAGGCGATCGCCCACAGTGCGCGCGCGTGCGAGCGAACCGGAAATCACGCCGGCCGCGAGGCCATAGTCGGAGCGGTTGGCAAGCTTGACCGCTTCATCGTCGGTCGCGAAGCTGACGAGGCACGCGACGGGCCCGAAGATCTCCTCCTCGAACGCGCGCATACCGGGCTTCACGTCGGCCAGCACGGTCGCCTGGTAGTAGCGTTCGTCGTGGCCGCCTCCGGCGAGCAGCCGCGCGCCCTTCGCCACCGCGTCGTCGACGATCGCCTGGATCTTCGCCACCTGCGCGTCGCTGATAATGGGACCGAGCGCAACCTGTCCCGACGACGGATCGCCCGCGGGCAGATGTCGGGCCTTCTCGGTGACCTTCGTCGCCAGCGCGTCAGCGATGCTCGCCTGCACGAGCACGAGGCCGGTCGACATGCAGATCTGCCCCTGATGCAGGAACGTACCCCAGGCAGCATTGGAGGCCGCGACGTCGACATCGGCATCGTCGAGCACGATCAGCGCATTCTTGCCGCCGAGTTCGAGCTGGACTTTCTTGAGATGGCGGCCGGCGACCTCGCCGACCTTGCTGCCGCCCTCCGCCGATCCGGTGAAGGAGATCATCGCGATGTTGGGATCGGCGCACATCGCCTCGCCCGCGGCCGCGCCGCCCGGCACGACTTGCAGCACGCCTCTGGGCAGACCCGCGTGCTCGAAGATGCGGGCGATGATGATGCCGCCGGAGACCGCGGTGCGTGGATCCGGCTTGTGCACTACGGCGTTGCCTACCGCCAGCGCGGCGGCAATGGCGCGGATGGAAAGGACCAGCGGGAAGTTGAACGGCGATATTACGCCGACAACGCCGTGGGGTACGCGCTTCGCAGTGTTCGATCGCCCCTGCTCCATCGACGGCAGCACGATCCCATTGGGCTCGGTCGCAATCGCCGCCGCGTGGCGCACGAAAGCCGCTCCATGCTCGATCTCGATCGCGGCCTTGGGCTGGATTGAGCCGCTCTCGCGCATGATCCAGCCGATCAGCTCCTCGCCGTTCTGCTCGAGCAGATCAGCGGCCTTGTTGAGGATCGCCGCGCGCTCCTGGGGCGGCTTCGCAGCCCATGCCGGCTGGGCCTGGCGCGCTTCGCGCGCGGCCTTGGCAATGTCCCTCGGATCTGCGACGCCGACCGAACCAAGCACGGCGTGCGTCGCCGGATTGCTGATCTCCATCACGCCGCCATCAGTGGTATTCCATCCCCCCAGGAACGCCTTGCCGCGCCAACGGTCGACGGCAATGAAATCACGGGCCTGCATGTTCATCAAAATTTCCTCCCCTCCGCCTGATGCGGATCGATTGAGTGTTCGGTCATTGCGACCGCGGCTTGCCGTGCTGAGGAGAAAGAGGCGCAAGACCCGTTTGCTGGACGCCGCGTGGCAATCGTCACGCGCCGCACTCCTGGTCGAGACCGTGACCCGGTCCTCTTGCTTCGCTTCCTCCCGCGAGCGGCTCAGCAATTAGCAAGGCTGGTGCCAACCGCCGTTAGACGGCCACCCGATTCTTGAAATTACCTCGTGATATCCAATACTTCGGTGAAAATAGCGAACATGGGGAGGTTCAACACGATAGGACTTCCATCGGCCGATTTTCCTGAAATAATGAAGTCCCCTCCGGAAGATATTTCACCATTTAATGAAAGAGTGAGGCCCAGATGGCGGAGCGTGGCTCCCGGATTTCACTGGCGGAGGCGTCCCGCCGAGCGGCCCGGATTGTCACGCGTGGTGCCAGCAGCGAACTCGAAACCGGCGCCGCGCCGACTTTCAACGATCTCGCCGAGTCGCTGCATTTCGCGCTCGGCGACGGCCGCATCTGGCTCAACGACCAGCGGATGGTGCTGATGCAGTCGCAGGTGCTCGGGCGCCTGCGCAGCGAAATCATCGACGCGTTCGGAGTCGAAACTGCGAGAGCGCTGTTCATGCGTGTCGGTTACATGCAGGGCATGCGCGACGCCGAGTTGATCCAGAAGCGCTTCCCGAATGAAGACCTCACGCACGCGCTCGCGGCCGGGCCGCGCGTGCATACGCTGGAAGGCTTCGTCAAGGTGACCACACGGCATTTCGAATTCGACCGCGACAAGTGCACCTATTTCGGCGAATTCCTCTGGGAGGACTCCTCGGAAGCGGCAGAGCACCTCGCGAGTTATGGCCTCGCCAGCGAGCCGGTCTGCTGGCTACAAACTGGCTATCCCTCCGGCTACACCACCAAGCTGTGCGGCTGGCCGGTGATCTTTCGGGAAGTCGAATGCGTCGGCATGGGTGCGCCGCGTTGCGTGGTGGTCGGCCAGCACGCAGATGCATGGGGTGATGACGCGCCTGAGCGCAACTATTTCGGGCTGGAATGGAGGAGCCGCTCTGTGCATCGGGTCGGCAAGGGGCCAATCACGACGACCGAAAGCCCGGCCCGCGCGGACGACAGCGACACAGTCGCAGTCGGCGTCTCCGCTGCGTTCGTTCGGACCCGCCGCCAGCTCGAGCGCGTCGCGGCGACCGACGCCACCGTGCTGTTCGTCGGCGAATCCGGCGTCGGCAAGGAGCTGTTCTCCAGTCAGTTGCACGCCATGAGCCGGCGCAGTACCGGTCCTTTCGTCGCGATCAACTGTGCCGCGATCCCCGAACAGCTTGTCGAATCCGAACTGTTCGGCGTGGAGAAAGGTGCCTATACCGGCGCCATCGCCTCGCGCGCCGGCTATTTCGAACGCGCCTCCGGCGGCACGTTGTTTCTCGACGAGATCGCGTCACTGACCTATTCGGCGCAGGGCAAAGTTCTGCGGGCGCTACAGGAACGCAAGATTGAACGCGTTGGAGGCACGAAGACCACCTCGCTCAACGTCCGCGTCGTGGCGGCATCCAACGTCGATCTGACCGCCGAGGTCGCGGCCGGACGTTTTAGGCAGGATCTCTATTTCCGGCTCTGCGTGTTCCCGATTGCGATCCCGCCGCTGCGGGAGCGACGCGACGACATCCCACTCTTAATGGCGCATTTCATCGGCATCTATTGCGCGCGGCACGGCCGGCACCTGATGGGGTTCAGCCGGCGCGCCACCGACGCGCTGTTCAAATACGATTATCCCGGTAACATCCGCGAACTGCAGAACCTGATCGAGCGTGGCGTCGTCTATGCCGACGACGGCGGCATCATAGATATTGGTCATCTGTTCAGCGGCTCAGAGCTGCTGCCACCATTCTCAATCCAACTCACAAGTGAAGGGCGACTGGGACGCATGCCGCTACTTGGCGTGGATCCACCGTCAGCGGAAGACACCGCCTCTGTCAACGGAGGCGCATCGTCTCCGGATAAGTCGTTTGCTGAGATGGAGGTCGCCGCCTATCGCTCCGCGCTGGCCCAGGCAAACGGAAACGTGTCGGCCGCCGCGCGCCTTTTGAAGATCAGCAGACCAAAACTCGACTATCGACTTCGCCGTCTTGGCCTAAGACCATAGCGACACATCGTTCCACTCGCATTAGTGCAAAGGCGCTTCCAGGTTGGCATCAGATGATGGCGCTTCACTTTTGCGAATCGGCGGTCTGATCGAAGAACCTGGCCTGCAGCACGCTACGTGAGGCGCCAACTCGGGTGGCGAGCTGGTGCGCGGTTCGACTGGTCATCGCACGGGGCGTGCCATGCCATCGGTGGGTCCCTACAGAACCATCAAGCTCGCACTCGAATCCAAGACGTTAGGTAAGGAATCTAACAGGCGCGTTCTGTTGATGCGCTGGATTGTCGGGCTTACGACGAGGCGTCGCTGAGCTGCGCAGGCGAGATTTGCTCCAAGCGCCCCATTTCGCGGGTCCAGCTGGCTGGCATGGTTGTTGCCAACTTCGAATGTCAAACTAACAGGACAAAGAAGATGTTGCGATTATCCGTGGTCACACTGCTCACAGTCCTGCTTCTCCACCCGGCATGTGCCGAGCACACTTCACCGGTGGCGCACAACCTCGGTGGCGCGACAATCGCCGACTTCGCCGGAAAGTGGTCTAATGAGAATCCGAGCAGGGGTATTATCACACACATATTGATCGACCAGCAGTTCGACAAAGCCCTCGTTCATGCATGGAGCAGATGTCGTCCGGCCGACTGCGATTGGGGCATCGCGCAGACGCAGGGTTCCAAGTTCGACTATGGAAGCCTGGAAGTTAAATGGAACTCGGGGTCTTCTGTGAGAAGGGCAAGGTTGACACTCAGCGGACGTGATCGACTGGAAGTAAGGACACAGGTTCGCCACTACGACGACTCCAGTAGATCGGATTATGACGCCGTTGACTACCTCATCCGGACACCTGAGGAGGCGGCGGGCAACAGTGCAATCAAGACTGAGTATTCACCATCTCGCGCCCCGGCCGTTTCAATACCGCGGCCAGGAAGAGCTGCAGTGGCCCTGTCGTGCTTATCAGGAAGCCTCCCACAGCACTCGAACTCAGATGCGTTTCGCGCCGGGCAGACCATCAGCGCGCTTCCATCTCAAGATTGATTGTGCAAGCGCTTGCCGCTCATCGCGACTGAGAGCAGGTGATGCTGACATAGGCAGGGGACAGTGGCCGTTGGATACCTCAACCTTAAACAAGTATTTTGATGCCCGCCTGCCTTGGTACACGATCTATCCAACCGTACCGCAGTTTTCCGATGCGATCGGTGCCAAGGCTTGTGAGACATGGCTGAGGTGCCTGCCCGCCGCCGAGCCAGTATCGCTCTATCTCCACGTTCCGTTCTGCCGCTCGATTTGCTGGTATTGTGGCTTTCCAACGACGATGACTGACCGGGATGCACCGATCCAGGATTATTCGGCGGTGCTGCGTGAGGAAATCCGCTTGGTCGCGGCGCTGGTGCCGCAAGGGTTAGTCGTGAGCGACATACACTTCGGCGGGGGATCGCCCACCCTCATCAAGCCAACAGAATTCTTAGGCTTGATGGAACACTTGCGCGTCCACTTCGGATTCAGGAGATCGGCTAGTATTGCCATCGAGATCGACCCGCGCACATTCACGGCCGAGATGGCCGAAGCTTTAGAAGCAGCCTGCGTGAACCGCGCGAGCCTCGGCGTGCAGAGCTTTGATCCCACTGTTCAAAAAGCGATCAACCGGGTTCAGACTGAGGCGCAGACTGCGGCTGCCGTCGAAAATCTACGCCAGCGTGGAATAAGCCGCATCAACTTCGACCTGATCTACGGTCTTCCAAGGCAGACGGTGCAGTCATGCGTACGAACCGCAACAACGGCCGTGGCCATGCGCCCCGACCGGCTCGCGGTTTTCAGTTACGCGCATATTCCTGCCTTCAGGAAAAATCAACGCCTCATCAACGAGGCAGCGCTACCCGATAGCTTTGCCCGCGCTGAACAGGCGGCGGCCGTGGCCGATACACTGGTCGCTGCCGGTTATCGCCAAATCGGACTCGACCATTTTGCCTTACCTGAGGATGATCTCGCGCTGGCGCAGAAGGCCGGTTGCTTGCGGCGTAACTCTCTGGGGTACTCGGCAGACACCTGTAAAACCCTGATTGGCTTCGGTGCGTCGGCCATCGGCCGCTTGGGCGAGGGTTACGTCCAGAACGAAGTCGCAGCGGGTTGCTACAGCCGGCACATCAGAGCTGGCCGCCTGGCGACATCAAAGGGCTGCCATCTCACCCACGAGGACCGGGTCCGAGGCGCGATCATCGAGCGGCTCATGTGCGATCTAGAGGTCGACGTGCCGGCAATCTGCGCTGCTTACGGATCCGATCCGGCTTCTTTTCTTGATTCAGCTGAACGCTTGGCGAGACTCGCCGAAGACGGGATAGTGGACATTGAAAATGGGTTGATCCGTGTGAGGCGGGAGCACCGCTTTCTAATTCGCTCTGTTGCCGCAGCATTCGACGCTTATCCATACCGCTCGCCCTGTTAGCACATCCAAGCAGCGCAAGCGGTCAACGTGAGTATAGCGACGGCAAAGCCGGCACACCGGAACGAGTGCACCGACGAGACCGGTTTGAAGCGGCCACGACGTGAGAAGACCGTAATAGCGACAGCCGAAGGCGAGCTTCCCGCGAGTGCCGCAGCAGTTCCTTACTTGCGCGACGGGATCGTTACCCGAACGGCCGAGACGCCACTTCCGTGGCGACTCGGGACGAGCCTAAAGCGCGATGAGATTGGGATGAATCGTCATCGCGCTTTAGGTTGCGGTTTGAGCGTGATCTTTTCGGAAAACCGCTTCACATTTTTCCGGATCACGCTCTAGAGCCCGGTCCCCCCGGGGCGGACGCGCCCTGCTCGCTCGACGGGTCCGCCCGTTGTCGCCTTCAAATCTCGCCAAAATGAACCCGCACGGGGGGCACGAGGCGAATTTCAGCACGCACACTGCTGTTTAGAAGCAGCAGTGTCGATCAGCAAATCGCACACCGCCGTCTTTCAACAGTGCTATCGCGTTTAACGGAGCATCCCATGAAGTCCTATCTATATCGCGCTGCCGCCGTGCAGACGCTCGCCGAGGTCGGGAACGTCGAGGCAAATCTTAGAATCTGCGAGCACTATGTGAAACAGGCTGCCCTTCAGGACGTACGTCTTATCGTCTTTCCGGAGTGCATGAACGCCGGATATCTTTACGATTCAATTTCGCACGCTCGAAAGGTCGCGGAGCCAATTAACGGGCGCTTTGTCAGCAGCCTTGCGAAACTCGCGCGCGAGAACGCTATGTTCGTCGCCAGCGGCATGACGGAATGGGACCCGAAAGTGGAGAAGGTGTTCAACACTGGTATTTTGCTCGACAGAAAAGGAGAGCTTGTGGTCCACTATCACAAGCAATTCCTGACGACGCACGACCAGAACTGGTTCGCGTTCGGCGAGCGCGGTTTCCCGGTGGTTGAGACCGAGCTCGGCAGGGTCGGGCTCATGATCTGCTTCGATGGCCGCATCCCTGAAATTCCGCGCTGCACGGCCTTAGGTGGAGCACAGGTCATCATCGACATGGCCAACTTCTTCCTGATCGATCAGGCTGACATGTGGCGTCCTGCCCGCGCTTTCGAGAATGGTGTCTGGATATGTGCCGCTACGAAGGCAGGACAGGAGCGATCGATCTACTATCCGGGCGGAAGCATGATCGTCGACCCCAGCGGCAATCTGCGCGCCAAGGTCGCTTGGGACACACATGGCATGGCCATCAGCGATATCGACCCGACGCTTGCTGACAACAAAGCCATGACTCTCGGTGCGGACAAGTTCGCCGACCGCCGGCCCGACACCTATAAGATTCTGACGGCTGCCTATGCGGACACGAAAGTCGCCGAAACCAGCAATCGGCCAATCGTTCCGGGCAAAATGACGTTCAACATCGCTGCGATCCAGAGCCATGTATCGGAATCTCCACCCACGACCCTCGATCGCGTAGTGGAGCAAATCGGGCATGCGGCAAGGTTCGGTGTCCAACTCATGGTACTACCGGAATATTTCGCATCGCCAAACTGGAGGATCGACCCCGCCGAGGCGAAACGGCTGGCCGCGATGAATGGCAAGCTTCTGAACACGCTTGGCGCGCTCTGCAAGTCGGAAGAATGCGCCATCCTCGTGCCGAACATCGAAGAGGCGGCTGGAAAGCTCTATTCGACGTCCTTCCTGATCGGACCGGACGGCAATGTGCTGATGTCCTACCGAAAGGTCCATCTCTTTGCGGATGAACGTGCATGGGCGACGGCTGGTTCGGACTACCCTGTCACCGAAACGCCGTTCGGGCGCATCGGCGTCATGATGGGATATGATGGGATGTTTCCCGAAGCGGCCCGTTGCCTCGGAACCAACGGCGCCGATGTGATCCTGTGGCCATCTCGCTTGCAGGATCGCAAGGAGCGGACCTTGCTGGCCGTGCCACGCGCGGTGGATAACCGATGTGCTGTCATCCTCGCCAACCGTGTCGACGCGCCGTTCGGCGGCGGCAGCATGGTGGCGTTGCCCGCCCAGTTTCCAGTGTGGGACGTTGATGTCGCGATTCCGTACTATCCGGACATGCACAAGGTGGTCCTGGAGGTCATCGAGATCGCCAATGCGCGCCAGAAGCATATGATGGCGAATGTTCATATGTTCGCCAAGCGTCAACCCTGGACCTACGGCGCACTCGTCGAGCCACATGGCGTTAAGAACACCGCCGCGAAATAGGCGAGCGCAGCGCAAGATGGCGGCCGGTCACCCGGGCCGCGCCGTCACTGTCGCACCAATGGCGGGACCACCCTCCATCAACCATTTAATCGAGCCGGGAGCGTTCCTCTCGATTATCAGCTGGCAGGCCGCTTCGCCAAAGCGAGACTGCCGCCTGCCACTCGCATGCGGCTCCCGACTTTTCGAAGCCAAGCTCGCTCACCTATTCGTCGCGTTGCGCCGCTTGTCTTAGCCCTGAACCGGAATAAGACAAGCCACTTCCCGATCCCGCGGCTGTTCGCTCGCGGCAAGGCCGGCGGCGACGCCTATGCGGTCGCGTACGGAGCGATTCTGGCTCATCTTGTGCTTGCCCTCGAACCTGGTCACGAGGATGCGCACCCCGACGATCCCGCGCAACTCGGCGACAATGAAATCTGCGGGGGCGTCGCTGACTGCCCAAGGGTTCGCGCGCGACGTCTCATGAAGGTCGGTGAGCCGTGTCACCACGTCGCGGAGCCGTTCCGGCTCCTCGAAAAACTCAACCGGGCCGTAGGCGTGGACGGCGACGTAGTTCCATGTGGGCACCACCTTTTCGGTTTCTGACTTGGTGGCGTACCATGAGGGCGTCACATAGGCTTCCGGACCCATGAAAATCGCTAATGCCTCCCCGATTGGAGCCGAGCGCCACTGTGGATTAGCCTTTGCCAAATGCCCGTACAGCACCCCGTACTCCCCTGCCGTCTCGTCGAGGAAGAACGGCAGTGGTGTTGCGATTGGTCCCTCGGCCGTGGCCGTGACGAGGCTGGCCAAACGAGCGGAGCGGACGGCCGCCCGGATGTTTTCGATCTCATCATTCCTGAAGGCGGGGGGCACATACATGGTGGCTCTCCATTCTCCGATCTGGAGATAGTCCCAATCTGTTTCGCTTGGAACTGCCAGCTATGATGGTCGAGTTGCGGCCCTTCCGACTATCGCAGGGAATGAAAGCCTCGCCATTACTTCAAGTACCGAAAAATTGGCGTCTCGGTCATCAACCGTGCTTGGCAACCTGCTGCCGGACGGAGAATCAATAAGGCAAGGGTGCTCGCCGAGCCGGTTGGGGCAAGCGGCACTGATTCTCCAGCATGAAGCAGGCGATCAGCATTACCGCCGCAAGAACAGGAGAGATTGCTTACCGGGTACGGTGCTCGCGTAACGGCGAGCACCGCTTCCAAACATTCCAGAAAATTTCGAATCTTCCGACGCTTTGCTGAACCCAACGTGGCTGCTCAAAGAAACCTTTTTACGCCACGGCTCAAGCCTTTCGGGGAGGTCCTCGCCGCGGGCGAGACGCTGATGAATACATCGTCTGGCGCTTGAGGAAATGAGCAACAGAAATGTGCTGATCGGGTGAGATCGCCTGACCACCCTGTTCCTGGAAAATTCGGACGGCTTCCTTCAACGCAGTTTCTCGGTTTGGAAGCGCGAGATCGTCAGGCCAACAATTGGATCGACGAAAATTATAGATTGCAAGATAGAGCGACTTATCCAATTGCTTTAGGTGCGGCATCGAAAGCCCGGCACGTAAGAACGGCCCCCAAACCCTTCGAAAAAACTCGGGAAGCCCCTCATCGGAGCGCCTTTTCCCAGGGTATTTTTCAGGAGCTTCTACGGGTAACTCGACCCTTTCAAGTGCTTTCTCCAAATGCTTCTTAGCGTAGTGGCGACGATCAAATAGGACATCAAATCTTACCGGCAAAACGGTCGGATGATACTTCAGAATGTATGAGACCAATAGCAAAAAAACGTAGTGTGCTTCCCGTTCATGAAACAGTATTTCTTTGATCTGCATTAGCTCGCTTACGTTACTCGGCAACTTTATGTCGACAGCGACCCTTACTTCAGCGTTTTTGCCGCAGATAGAGCTCTTGTAAACATTACGTACGCAGCTCACGCTTGTGATGCGAGCCGGCGCAAGCTCGTGCAGACGCCTCTCGAAGCTTTCCACAGACTCACGCGCTTTCCGATAACGCGCCAAACGTCCCTGCATTAGCTGCCTTTCCAGCAACGGAGACTTCTATCGACCCATGCGAATGATCCGCCTGCTTCTCCTTAAGAGCTCGGTGCGCATTTGAACCCGCCGAACGGCAAGCAGACCCAGGCGCGCCTGGATCTTGCCGGATCTGAGCCCGCCTCCGAGAGCAAACGAATAACGCCAATATCCAGTTGCGTCTCGGCTAAGTGAGTATGAGGCACCTCGATGCGTGCCCTCGCATTCTGCAGGTGGATTTTGCGACTTGGCATGACCGGCCTAGACTAATCGCATCCAACCACCGAGAACCGAGAGTCGCGGCCGCGACAATCCGCTTGACGAACCCACGGCCGAATATGCCGGCATAGATCTTCAATGTGCTGGGCCCCGCCATTTGATGACCAGGGAATATCATGCGGATTCGGCGCACTATTCCTGCTGTTATCCGCGGAGATTGCATTTTTTCGGCGCGATCATCGTGGAGTTCTCGGTCTTGCTGCAAAAACGTTATTTGGCTTTGCTAGCCAGACTCGCTGTGATGGACTTTTGGACCGAGAGCTAATGACCGCTGTCGAACTCCTCGCGCTCTGCTTCAGGCTAAATGTCAGCGAGGTGACGGTGAAGCTCAATCATGCGCGGATGATGAGAAAGCTTGAGCTTCGGTCACCCGTAAAGGTCGCCTCGGGACACTATCAGAACTGATGTCGCGACAGCACATCGAAGCCTCGTCCGATCACGTAGTCACTTTCAAAGCCAGATCAAAAGCGCGAAGTCGTTAGGGAGCAATCGCCCTCCCCGCGAAAGTATGCGGCGACGTTCTATGTAACATCCTCCAGGGCCCGGCCTTCGTGCGCGGCAGGGCCGAGCTCAATTTCGTTGTGGCCAAGACGCCCTCGCCTGAGGATCGGCAGGACTTCGAGACGCAGACACTGACTTACGACCAGCTTGTGGTCAGTGCCGCAGCGACCCTCCTCGCCCTCAGCATGACCTAGGCTCCCGCAACCTGCCGCACGCGACGCCGGGGTGCATTGGGCTCCCCCCGCCTCTCGTTTTCCCATCATCTGCCTGCACAAAGGCATACTCGAATAGGCTTTGACGCCGTTTACTCATCGTGCCGCCGACGCCCCGACTACGATGGTATCGAAAACGCTTCCGAACACTGAGGGCTGCGGGCTAAAGTCGGCAGCCGCGGGGATCATCGAGGCGCTGAAGACGATCTGCGCTTCCTAATCAGGGGCCGAAAGCCATAGCAAAAGGCTATGGCTTCGGTAAGATTATCTCTAGTATCGGAATCCTGTTTTGCTCGGAGCCCAGAGAGCCGGGTTGCGGGCCGATGGGGACAGGGAGGATGGACCCCAATCAACCGCATGGTTTACCCACGTGATGTTTTTTTGGCGCCAGAAATTCGATCTAACGAAAGTCGGCGACTCTATCGGAAGCGTAATGACGTTTTGATTTTGGGTTTGCCGACCAAAGGATTGGCGGCAGCCTCTAAGGAACGCGACCGAGATAGCCGGTAACGGAACGCAGCTCCACACGGGTGGTCGACCGCGAACAGCGCGACCAGTCTGAACAAGATAGCACCGCTAAGGTCATGTGCAATGCATCGTGTCTTTCAGGAATTTACCGATCTCCTAGCTCTGGCCGAAGATTCTCAGGATTTTTGCAGCGCCATGTCCGGCCCAGCCGCAGCGCTGGATCTCTCATGCTTTGCCTATCTTGCACTGCCACGGCGACCACAAGAAAGGCCCTGCCTCATCTCCACCTACCCATCCAAATGGACATCGCACTATCTCCGCAACAACTATCAATCCATAGATCCGGTCATCGAAAAGGCGCTTCGAACGGACGATCCCTTCCGTTGGGGTGTCGGCTTATCATCGAGATTCACCTTGACGCAGCAACAACTGTTTGAGGAGGCAGCGGAATTTGGCATTCGATACGGATTTACTATTCCCATTCACGATAATCATGGTCCAGTTGCCGCATTGACGTTCGCGACTGACGCGAGACACGCCAAGTTCGAGGCCTGCATCAACTCTCAAGAGCACCTCCTTCAGCTACTCGCGATATCGTTTGATGCTCACGTGCGCCGGAAGTTGATGCGCGCGCGCGAGATCAATGGGATTAAATTGTCTGCCCGCGAGTATGAATGTGTTGAGTGGGCTGCTCAGGGGAAAACGACATGGGAGATTGGTCGAATTCTTGGAATTTCCCATCACACGGTCGCCTCTTACCTAAACAATGCGAAGAAAAAGCTCGGAGTCCGTACCGTGATTCAGTCGGCAGTCCGCTTTGCGGCTGCTAGAAAAAGAGAGCGAAAATAAGACTTACTCCTCCTGTGGTTGCAGGTGGTGCGTTGATCTCCTGAATCCGCTCCAAAGGGCTAAACACATCTGCCCTCGGAGGGAACATGATCCAACTCATAACTCGGGCATCGTATGAAGAGCTTTCGAGCACGCTCTCAGGCATGTATCAGTTGCGCTATCGCATATTCAAGAGCCGCTTGGATTGGGACGTTCAGACGAGCGCCGGCATGGAAATCGACGAATTCGATGCACTGGGTCCGGCCTACCTCGTGCAGCTCTCTGATGCGGGTCAGGTACGCGGCTCGGTGCGATTATTACCCACCCTCGGGCCAACGATGCTTCGGGACACGTTTCCAAAACTTCTCGCAGGCAACCCAGCTCCGTCGAATCCGCTCGTCTGGGAAAGCAGCAGGTTTGCCATCGATATTTCGCTCGAGGACCCAATAGGCGACCATGGAATAGCTCGCGCTACGTATGAGCTGTTTGCAGGCATGATCGAATTCGGGCTATCGCGACAGCTCACCGACATTGTTACCGTCACGGACAGTCGGATGGAACGGATTCTCCGACGGGCGGGTTGGGCGTTGCGGCGAATTGGAGGTCCCTGCAGGATCGGCCCTACATCGGCTATCGCAGGCTATCTTGGAATTTCAAGTGAAGTTCTTTTGGCAATGCGCAGCGCCGGCACTCTGTCCGGACCAGTCCTTTGGACGCCGGTGATGTCGGCCGCGGCATGAAGCTCCAGCTTTTCAGGAATCTTCTTGAAGCGACTGCCAGTCGTATTCCCGCATTCGCCGGCAAGCATTGACATGATAAAGATCAAGACTGCGGCCAGTTCGCTCTCAGCGGCGACTGACTGCCGTGAACTGAACGTCCTTCAGGTAACCGCCGTTTCCGCGGGCCAGGTCTCGGCTGGACGAGAATTCGGATGGAGACGGCGACTACGGCCGCTTGCCCAACGGCCTGGAAGTTGGCATAGTTATCACGTTGCTTCTGGCCGTTTGATCAACTTCAAGGCGAGCCATATCAAGGATCATGACGACGAAGCTCAGGCCGGCCTGCTCTGCGCAGGTGATAGCCTCGTCAAGTCTGCTGCAAAGCTGCTCAATATTCGTTTGCTGTTTCATCGTAGTTTCCATTTTGAAAGAACCAGAATGACCGATTCCCGTCTTGCCGAATTCCTTCGGTCCCAGGAGGGACGATCTGTGTCGCGCGAGACCGTCGAATGCCTGCGATTGCTGAGGATGTTCATCAAACTTTCTCCCGCTCAGCGCCGCGAAATAATCGAGCTGGTCGAGCAATATCCAGAACGCTGATCGCAGCACCCGGTGGATTTTGTCAGGCTGATTTTCGCCTGCCTATGCCACATGCTGTTGTTTCCTTGCCTGTGCACGAGGTCGCAATTGCAGCTCGATACGCGGCGGCAACAAGGTGATCTGAGGCGTTGGCTCGTCCGCCGGAACATCGGACAAGATCTCCAGTCTGCTCGAGGCCGATAGTTCGAGCGCCAGCAATTGGAGTTCGAGTAACCCCAGGCCGATGCCAACACAGGCGCGCGGCCCCAATCCGAAAGGCATGAAGGCCGGCGTGTTATAGGCACGGTCAAGCCGGAACCCAGCTGGATCGCCCCAATAACGCTCATCGCGCTGCAATTGCCACGGGCTGATAATGAGAGACGTTCCGCGCTTCAAATGCAGCCCGCCCAGCTCCTGCGGTACCCGTACTTCCCGCGAAAACCAATAGAATGGTGGATAGAGACGGAGCACCTCGCGTGCGACGTGAAGGCTGATCTCGGCTTTCGGCAGTCTCAGCGGATCGATCTCTCCGAAGCCATCCATCATCGACTTCGCTTCATTGGCAAGGCGCTCTGCAAGGCCCGGCTCCGTTGCGAGATAGTAGAGCAACCAGGCAGCCGCATTTCCGGTGGTGTGATGCCCGGCTAGCAACAGCAACAGGATTTCATCGCGCATATCGTCAGGAGACAGGTTGAGCCCTTGCAAGGCCTGAACCAAGGTGCCATCGCCGGCTCTATTGCGCACGCGGTCCACGACCGCTCCCATGATGGCCCGGCTTCTTCGTAATTGTCGTCGCTTCAAGAGGCTACGCCACGGCGTTCGCGGTAAGATGCGAAAAAGGCTATCGGCCATTTCCTCTTCCGCCACATGCACCGCTTCCATCAAGGCGGATTCATCCGCTGATGTCAGAGCGCCGTGACCGAACAGCAAGGCGACGATCATTCGAAGGGCAAGCGGCGCGGTGACCTCATGGGCATCGAAACAGGGCTCACGAACCAGAAGCGATGCCTGTCGTCGGATCAAGCTCGTGATCTGCGGTACGAAATCGTTCATAATCCCGCGTGCCAGGTGCTGATGAATGATCGCCCGACGTCGTTGATGCTCAGCACCGCTCAACGTAATGGAGCTGGTGCCGATGACGGTCCGCAGCTTGTGGACCAGCCGCCCCTTGTCGATCATCGTTTCATCCGCTCGCAGTACGGCCTTGGCCACCGCCGCGTCGGTGACAAGGTAAACCGGCGAGGAACCGAGGTTGAGCCGAACGAGAGGCGCGGCTCCCGTGGCGCTGCGCTCCTTGAATAACGCCAAAGGATCACGCCGAAAGGCGTTCACATCCGAAAATAGATGCTTCATCGCTAATCTCCATAAATTGCGTGAGTGCAAGGAGCGAACGGAAAGCAGGCGAAAGCTCTCGAGGAATGGGGATCTCTCCGGCAACGGCGAGAATCCATGCACCATCGTCGCGAAACCCGACAATCTGCGCACCGCCGTAGCGCGATGTGGAAAGGCCGATCCGATTGAGCAGCCTTTCGTGAGGGAGCTCTGCCAACGCAACCAGGGCGAGCGCGTTACGGGCCAACGCAAATCGTATCAGCAAACTGTAAAGCACAGTGCTCGCCTGACGGTGGCCGGCCCGGACACCGAACCGGCTGATCTCGACGTGGCCTGCGTTCACCGGGAAGGGCCTGTGCGTCGCCATATGCGAAAATATCGTTTGCGATAGATATGGACGATCGCAACTGATCGCGCGAAAGCAACCGATCATTTCCCCATCCAGGGACAAGCCGCAGTAGACGGCGTCGTCCGTGTCAAACTGATCCCTTTCACTGCCCCTATCCGCCGGTAACGACCAGCCCAATTCGCGCACGAAGAGCCGGTAGCGCAGTCGAAACAGAGTTTCAGTGAGGTCTGGACGTGTCGCGGCGGAGAAGAACGCGGCCCTATATCGCGGTTGCTGCACTTCCCGGCTCCCCATGGCCTTGCATCAGCTTCGGGAAGATGATGGGATCGCCCTTGATTTTTAAATTAGGAATTTTCCTAGGTTTTGAGGATGGGCGCTCTGGAACAGGATTTAAACGCGTTGGAGGCTTGCGCCTCGATCGAGGAGATTCGCGCAGTTTTTCAGCGCATAATTGAAGATTACGGCTTTAGCACCTTCGGATTCATGGACGCATCGCATCCCTGGGAGGACCAACCACTCCTCGTCTCCACCCACGCGCCTGCCTGGATCGACACCTACCGGTCAGAAAACTTCATCAATACCGATCCTTGCCTGGCCATGGCCCGCCGGACAAATCTACCCTTTCATTGGGGAAGCGTGCGGCTGCCGCCCGTGACGGGCAAGCGCAAGCCGGGCGCGGTCAAGACCATGGAGGCCGCGCGCGATTTCGGTGTCAAGGAGGGGCTGACCATACCGGTTCACTACAACGATCCGCTTGGCCGTCGTTATTCCAGTGTTTGTGCGTTGTTCTGGAACAATCCCGTAGAGGGGTTCTTCGCGAACCTCAGGCACAACGGACTCCAGCTGCATGTGATTTTGCTCTATCTCGCTCAGAAAATCGTGGATCTGCACGCGATCGAAATCAAGACCTCGACAAGGACCGATCATTTTGCCGCAGTCCAGCTCTGCGCTTTGACCGACCGGGAGAAGGAAGTGCTCAAGTGGGCTGGAATGGGAAAGACTTCGGACGAGACAGCCGTCATATTGAGCGTGAGCCGCAAAACTGTGGAAGCTCACGTTAAGGGTGCTATGATCAAGCTCGGGGCCACCAACAAGACGCAGGCCACGGTTCAGGCGGTCTACCGCGGCTTGATTGATATTTGAAGGCCAAAACGGCTACAACGATTGAGCTTGAGTAGCCTTGCGTGCGCGGACGGGGCCGGCTCGTCATGAACTCGACGCCGATTTCGGAGCCGTCCAGCCGGATCAACTCGCATCGGCGGTAGACCAACCCCATGGTCGACAGCAAAAAGAACTACCGCGCCTTGAGGACCCCGGGCGACTTGTCTATCCGAAGGTGCGCTCCCCGTCCGAGACATCAAGGAGAACGCAATCGCGTGCCATGTGCCTGTCGGCGCTCACCAGAGTAGTTCGACATCGATGATCGAGCCGCACGCGTTTTGCTTTTCGCTGCTCCCAGCTCATGAGCTTAAAGTGGGTCTCAATCGCGTTCTGAAATAGTCTCTAAAAAATCTGTCAATGCCGTAGAGCCAAACGGTCCTTGGCGGGGACGTAACGAAGCAGTCAGTTACCAAGCTCAAGTTAGTGACTCTTGCCGGCGGGCAGGACAGCCTATCGATGGCGCGGCCCCTGCGCTGAAAATCATGAACGAAAATCGGCATGACCCGAAGAGATTATGCTTTTGAGACCTCTAACGGGATGACATTACCTTGCGATGCTTCCCTCTCAACATACCGCGCCGCTAGTGCTCTTAATTCTTCCATGAAACTGATGCAGAATATCGGCGCAATTCGCGGAAGAATTGGCGAATAATGCTCGAGAACATCATGCCATGAAGAAATTCGGTGCTGGATGCACTGGATGAAAGATCGCGTCGCGAGCTAGACACAAAAGCTAGCACTCGAAACAGTTCTTGCTCGGGGAGAACGGAACGTCTCATTACCCAGTTTGCGTTCGAACGAAGTGCTCATTTTGGCTTTTCCGCTACATCGCTCTACCGGAGAGCCAAGCCGGATTAGCTCTGGTGCGTCGCGCCTTCGACCTTCTTGAATGCCAGCGCTATATATTCCTGAATGGCATCTAACCATTCTTGCTGATGAGCGGGAAGCAGGTCCGAGAGGCGGGGCATATTTCCTGTGAGCGTTCGCAACGCCGATTCCGTGCCTTGCTTAATCTCGCCCACTGAACCTGCGATCGCCTTGGCCAAGGCTTCATTGTACTTGTGTCCCACTTCAGTCCGTCCCCACCATGTCGAGGGACTTGTTTCCACGAAACCATCCTTTGAGATTGTTGCTAGATTTAAGGGCTGCCCCTCGGGAGAGGCATGCTTGAGATTTAATCCGCCCTTTCGCTCTACGTAGAGGCCGAGTTTTTCCGCTTCGACGAGGAAGCCTTTCAGCAAGACTGGCCAACGCGGATCTTTTCGGGCAAGCACCTCGTAAAACTCATCCTCGCTAATGCTCACCGAGCGCTTGGGTGACGAAAGTGCCGCCCCACCCCCGCTGGATACGGATGCGTCAACTATGAGCGCACGGCCCTTTTGGTCGATCTGTACGACTCCGCGCTCGATTAAGACGGTCTGGGCCAACACGGACGGCACGAAAGCTTTACACCCTCAATTGGAGCCTCATAGACGGCTAATTCTACAAGAGCGAACGTAAAACGTTGGCCCGCATGCGATTGCAGCAATTCCGTTGCATTAGATTCTTGAGATAACGGTTTTGAGCGTCAGACGAACCAACTTTAGCAGGGGGTTTGAGTGCCAGAGACGCGTGACACGGTTAGTTCAGCAGAGTTCACTAGATAGCCGATTCCGCCGTCAAGAGTATCGTCCGCATTTCGCTGCTCTGCATGACCATAGATGCAACGGGATCGGTCGAGCGGAACTGTTTGTGACTTGAGGACCGCCCCTTCGCTCGATTTCAGAACCAATGTTAGATGTTGTTCGCCTCTCCACGTTCCCGATCCATTATAGTAGCCGAACGCGAGATGTGCTCTTTGCTTAGACGCCGTCGGTGTGGGGCATTCTTGAATGACGCTCACGGCGATGCCAGAGAGATCGCCAACATGATTGCCGTTCCCGTCCAGGGTCGGTACGTTCGGCAACGGGATGTTCTTCAGGACGCTGGGCACGCATGGCGGCAGATCATTCGACGAACTTTTCTGACGAGCCGCCTTGTATTTCATAAGCGCGTCGAGTTTCTCCGGCGTGGTGAATTTGGGATCGGCGCTGATAATCGAACAGAAGAGATAGCTAAGATAGGCTTCTTGTTGCGCAGGATAGTAGTCCTTGGATTGAGTGTATATTTCGCTCTTGGTCGTCTCGATCTGTCCACCTAGCTCTGCTTGTCCAACATATTTCGAGAGAAGCTGTGCCTTGCCTTGCAAGTTACCCTTTATTACCTCGTTGGTTTGCAGTTCTTGGCTGAGTGTTGGAGGCGGCCCGCAATTGATCTGTTGCCCAAGTGCGGAATTCATTGTCCCGACGACAAGACCCACGAATATCATGAAAGCATGCCATCTCATGGTCGCGTCACCTCCCGGTTTCAAATACCTTATTGGATGGACGGCGTGTGAGACAAGCCTAACGCAATGATTGCGTGTCTTTTATCTTGGGTATCACGTCCCTACGAAGCTCTGATTACGTACCGATGCAATTGTGGGGCATCCTTGTCGTGGCCCCACCAGTACGGAAATCTAGCGTCTCCGACAAACGAAGAACGATTGAACCTGCCTGCCTTCTCTTGTGCGATGGCGTGGGCTTTGTCGTAGCCGTCGGCCACGTCGACGGGGCCTCTGACCTTAGGCTGAGACTCCTCTCGGACCGGCCACGGCATTTCCTCGTATATGGCAACAAGCATCGACACCTCTGCGGCAAGGCCCAATTGCGCTACACTTGGCCTTTAGCAATGGGTGACTTTGAGCCTATTTTTCAATCTATGATATTGATATATATAACTATTTTTAAGACGCGTCGGAGCGCCTTAATGTCAGCGATCGCTGACTTTTGGCAGGTGTCGACGAACGCTGACATTTTCTAATTGTCAGCGATCGATGACATATGATAATGTTGGCGAACGCTGACTTTTGGACTTGCCATGCTTATTCGTACCGCCACCGATCTCGGAGCTATCATCCGTGACAGACGCAAGAGGCTGAAACTCGATCAATCGAGCCTCGCCAAGCGCATTGGCGTCAGCCGTCAGTGGGTGATCGAAATCGAGCAGGGCCATGCACGCGCTGAACTCGGACTTGTCCTCCGCGCTCTCGACGCCTTGGATATTCGCTTGGATGCAAGCAGCGAGCCTTCCAATAGCCGCACGTCAGAAAAGACCGCCGTCGATATCAACGCGATCATAGCCAAAGCCAGAAAGCGCAAGACATGACGAACCAGCTCATTGCTCTCCTGGCTGGCAACGAAGTTGGCCGGGTGCATAACGATGCACGCGGCCGACTGACTTTTGTCCACAACCCGATTGGCGTAACGCGCAGGGAGCCTATCCGCTATCGCTCTCCATGCCGCTCGCGGCCGAGAAACACGGACCTTCCGCCGTTCAAGCTTCTCTCTGGGGCCTACTGCCGGACAACGAACGTGTGCTCGATCGTTGGGCCAAGAAATTTCAGGTTTCAGCCCGCAACGTGTTTGCCCTCATTTCGCATGTCGGCGAGGATTGCGCTGGCGCGGTTCAGTTCGTCACTCCTGACCGTTTGGAAGTCTTGCAAAGCGGCGCGGACGATAAGGTCGAATGGCTCGACGAAACGGCCCTCGCAAAACGCCTGCAAGCGCTCCGCAAAGATCACGCCGCATGGCGGTTGCCGCGGGACACAGGGCAGTTCAGCCTCGCGGGCGCTCAGCCAAAAACCGCATTGCTACTACAGAAGGACAAATGGGGCATACCGTCTGGGCGTATTCCGACAACTCATATCCTGACGCCGCCGACCGGTCATTTCGACGGCCATGCCGAGAACGAACATATCTGCCTCATGCTCGCGCGCAATCTTGGTCTGCCGGTCGCAGAAACCAGAGTTATGCGGTTCGAAAAGGAAATTGCCATCGTAATCGAACGCTACGATCGGCAACTCAGCGGAAACCGCGTCGTGCGCGTCCATCAGGAAGACATCTGTCAGGCACGCGGTACAATGCCGACGCAAAAATATCAAAGCGAAGGCGGACCGACGCCCACCGACATTATTGAACTGTTGCGTACCCATTCTACAGATCGTGTCACCGATGTCGATACATTCGCCGATGCGCTCTCGCCTTTAACTGGCTCATTGCGGGTACGGACGCCCACGCCAAGAACTATTCACTACTTCTAGCCGGCGGTCCCACCGTGCGGCTTGCGCCGCTCTACGACGTAGCCAGCATTCTTCCCTACGACGACGTCGATCTAAAGAAGACCAAGCTCGCCATGAAAATCGGCGACGAATACAAGCTGAACGAGATTAGCCTGCGCGACTGGCAGAGATTCGCGCGCGAAACCCGCTTCGACGCCGACAAATTGATTGCAGGCTTGACCTCCATGGCCGCGCAGATCCCCGACAACATAACCGCCGTGTGCGCAAGCGCAAAGGCACAGGGACTCGACAACGCGATCATTGCGCGCTTGACCGAACGGTTGATTGCAAGAGCCAAGGACTGCCGACGTATCCTGGGCACGGTCTAGTGCTCGATTTCCTCAGCCCTCGCGGACAGCTTGAACCAAGTCGGAGAATCTATTTTCCCATTGTGTGGGCTTCTACTCTCATGAGCGGTTACCTTCTCGACCGACAGTTGCCCCGCTTCAATTCGGAGGAGCAAGCTATGGGAGGCAGAAGCTGCTGAGGGCCCGGACTACCTGCCTTCGGCTGATGGAGGGTGCCGACATCTACCAGATCGCCAAGAACTGCCGCACAAGCGTGGAACAAATCGAGAATTCTAGGCCTCGCACATCAAGAACCAGCTGAGCGCGGCGGCGATCAATATCAACGGTTACCGAAGGTCGAAGACAAGCTGCTGCGAAAGATGGTCAATCCCAGCCGACCAAGCCCCCCATCAAGCGAAAACCACAGCCACGCACGAACTACGTTCGGCGCAAGCCGCAATACTCACCAGCTTGAGCCTTCGCGAGGGCTATCTAACCGCCTGCGTATCATGTCAGTTCAAGGACCATATACTTTGCCTGGTCATCATAGCTTGCGAGCTTCTGGTTCAGATCTGCATCATCCAGCGTTCGGAAACCGTGTCTCTCCCAGAACCTTGCTGAATTGTTGACCGCCACCAGCGAGAGATTGGGAAACCTGGCTTTTTTCGCGTGCCTGACCAGCTTGAGCACGACCTCGGAAGCTGCGCCACCGCTGCGCGCTTCCGGCAGCAACGCGATGTCATGAATATAGTAGGTCGATGCGGGCTCGGCGGCGGCGCCCAAAAGCACGTTCAGCGCGGGAGGCTTCTTGAAGTGCCAGGGATGGCTGACGATGTAACCGGCCAGGCCATCCCGCGCGCGTTCGAGTACGAAACATCCCTCAGGGTGCAGCTCCAGCCGTTCCGAGAAAACGGCCGCATCCTCGGGGTAGTTCAGGTGGACGCGATGTGCAATGCCACGAACTCCAGGAAGATGGTCGGGCTCCATCGCTCGCCACAGCATACAAAACTACTTTCAATGAATCTCCCAAAGTATAACGATCACTAGTGGCTCTGCACAGTGATTTTGACCGGTTGGACTGGGAACGGTCAGATTAGCTCGGGCAGGCTTTTGGGATCGACGAGGATCTCGATGCTGCGGGGGGTTCTTGGCTGCCGTCTAATGAGGCCAGCTCGTTCCAGGGTCAGCACCATCTGGTGAACCGAAGGCGGGCTGACGCGAAAGTATTCCTGCATGTCGGTTTCCGCCGGGGGCCTGCGGCGGAGCCGCGTGTAGAGGTGGATGAAGGCAAGGTATTGCCCCTGTTTGGACGTGAAGGTTTTTGCCGAAGGACTCACGCCGGCCATCCGATTCAGTTGTTGGTGCGTGCCTCGAACAAGGAGGCGCGCCATGAATGTACGCTACCGGGTCGACCTCAGCCAAATCGAGCGCACTGAACTCACGACGCTGCTGGGCGGCGGCAAGCATGCGTCCCGCAAGCTCAAGCGAGCGCAGATTTTGCTGGCTGCCGATGCCGGGGCCGGCGACGAGGAGATCGCCAGAAGTGTCGGCGTGGGCGGCTCGACCGTGTACCGGACCAAGCGACGCTTCGTGGAAGGCAATCTGGAGCGGGCGCTGAGCGAAGAGCCGCGTCCCGGGGCGGAGCGCAAACTCACGGGCAAGAAAGAAGCCTGGCTGGTGGCCACCGCCTGTGCCGGTCGGCCGGAGGGCCGCGCCCGCTGGACGCTCAAGCTGCTGGCAAGCGCGATGGTCAAGCTCACCGAGCACAAGAGCCTGTCCCGCGAGACGGTTCGGCGGCCCCTGACATAGATCTCACAAGCCGGAATATTCTAAGCTACCCTGCAATTCGAGAGGTCGTGCCGCCACAATGGTGGAAAAGTCGGCACGCGGTGCATCTTGGAACACGCACCGCGTGCCGCCGAAGCTCGTACCAGTGCGTGGGCAACCCGCTTGCCGAACCGGGCTGCCTCTTCAACGAGCATCAGCTTGTCGGGTATGCCGCATCCACCTGACGAGAAGCTGACGGGGCGGCCACTTGCATCTGTCTGATCCGGAGGCGCCATGACCATTCTTGAGGGCTATACGAGACCTATTGCGCGCTGGAGGTGAAAATCACTCGCGTTCCGCCGCACAATACCGAAACCATCTGCCTCTACTCGCAGCATTGAGGCCGGCGCCATGATTTCGCCTCTGGGCGATCCGCTAATTCATCATTGTCATGCAGCGATTCGCGTGAGGCATTGAGATGCCCGACTTGACGCTCTGGAACAAGCTAACTCGCAGGGAGCAGAGAATTGTTATTAAGCTGTTCGGCGGAGGTTCCACGCATGGCGACAGCCTGATCGAGACGGTCAACCTCATGCGGATGGGTCTCGTCGCCGAGAACGGTTTAACCTCCTCCGGCCTTGAGGTCTTCATCGCCGCCTTCAATGCGCAGCGAGACGCGCGTCAGCGGGAGTTGCTGGCGTAGATCGGCGGCGCTACCAGAACGGCAAGCCGGGTGCGAGCTCTATCCGTTAGACGGATCGGGTACGCTGGTGCGCCGGACCCGATACCAAGCTGAAAGTTTCTTTGAAGGGATTGGCTTGTGCCTATGCTTGACCATACGCTTAAGGCGGACGTGACGGCGCTGGAAGCGATCACGGAGACGTTATCGAAGGACGACAAGGCCGGAGCGTCGAGGAGACGCTGTTACCAGGCGCGGTCGCTTTCGATATAAACCGTATTCTCTTTGCCTTAGGTGTGAATTGCGCCGTATTTGCCCTAGGGGAAACCCTGGGCGCAGAACTGCTCAAAGTCCAGGCAACCTTCATCGGCAATCACGAGCCAAGCCCCCGCCAACTCGATGGCTTAAGTTCGATGCATCTACCAGTTCCGCCACGCTCGCATCGGCCCATCTATACAAAAACCGCCCTCAGCTCTTTGCGTCCCTCCGCCGTCAGGATCTTGGGGAGGCAAGCTGGAGATTGCAAACGCCCCGGCCGACGTGGGAGAGCTTATCGAGTTCACCGTTTGCCAAATTCCGCCGACGTGCTCTCCTTCAAATCGTTCATCGTCACCTCAAAAACTTCGAATTGGATAACCTGGTGCGGGTGGCCCGACTCGAACCGGCACAGGCCTTGCGGCCCCACGGATTTGCGCACCACTTCGGCTTTCGCCGCCGCCAGCGCATTCGTTCCGCCGGAAGCTGCACCGCGACGCCAAGATTATGTCCGATGACGTGGCGCTTCTGGATATTCAGCGTCAAAACCGTAAGCGCTTCGGGTGAAAGCGCCACATGCCCTAACGGAGGCCGCCCGTGCAACGTTGCACGCAGGTTCAGTGCCACACTTCCAACTCTGTCATTCCCCACCCCAGCGGCGCGCTTTGATCGCCGCAGGCTGCCATCAACTGCGCGGAAGTTACGCCTAGGCCCGCTTATGCCGTTTCGTTGATCCGCGGAGGTGTTGCCTTCCCCACGACGAAATAGACCGAACCCGTAACCCGGGATGAACGCCGACAAGGCGCAATTGAGATGGACCTGCTTTGCAGTCCTCGAACACGACGGCTGTGGTCCGGATAATGAATTTCGCTCGAGCGGGATGGTCATCCTAAATCGCGCCCATCTTCACACAAATTGCGTAGGCAATCACAAACGCTGGCAAGAATAAGAAAAACCATACGAGGCCGTTCGGATCGCGATGCGATGCGAACTCACGGTTTGCATCAGTCTCTTGGCCGTGCGGGACGATTGAGTAGAGCTGACTTGGACGCCTTCGCCTGGCTGCCTTCCTTAGCAGTTGCTTCACGGCGGTTTCATGCTCGATTTCTCGATCGGACATCGGCGCGTTACCTCCTAGCCAACCATCCAAAGCGCGGAAACGACCGCGCATAGAAACAATCCGGCTACAGTAGCCAGACCAATCAAGAGGCGTTCATCCATTGACGGTTCTCGCCGCCAGCCACGTTAACAGCGCGTGCAAAGCAGACGGCGGGCTGGCGACGCCGGAGCCGCCCGCTCTTAGAGCGCCTATCCGACCGCAAACCATATCGGGAAAAATGGCAACCGGGATAACCATCTATGGGTGTCCCCACCACAATGGGTTGCACCAGCGAGCATGATGCCGATCATTGCTTCTCTGCGGGGGCGTCGCTGGGCGGTTCAGCCGGCGATGCGGGCAGCGGAGCTTGCGGCGCCGCAGTACAGTCGCCCGCCCATAGCTTAGTGCCCCTGACCGTGCCAACCAACTTGCAACCCATCGGGGCTTGCTGCTTTGCCTGTACTGGCGGCCTTTTAGCGGCTCTCGGCGGAGCGGTTTGAGCGAACGCGCTGGTCGTAAGCAGTAGCGCGACAAGTCCGATTAGCGGCTTCATGGTCAGTCCGTCCCCAAAGCTTATTTCGCCTTCGCCCTCAGTCCGATATCGACGAGCCGCCGGATCACCTCTGGCCGTCCGGGAAGGTCGTCCTGAACTCGGCTCCCAGCGGCTTTGGCAGTTCTGGCTGCAGGCCGCACCAGCACCGCCTCGCCGGCTTCGGAAGGTCTCTTCTTTGCTGATTTCGTGATATCATGAGTTGATTTGCTCATACACATGATATCATGAAAGCAAACTGGGACGAACAGGCGCGGCCGGCGGTGACGACCGCTCCTCGGGTCACGGGTCAGAACGCCCTCGCCATAATCGACCTGGGCTTCCTCGCCGGGGCAAACTCGATACGGTCAAACTGTTTGGGATCGATGTGGCGCAAGGCACGCACGAAGCGCTTGACGCTCTCGTAGCTGGCAGTGAAGCCGAACTGATCAACCAAATCCTGATAGATCGCCTGCGCGTTGCGCCTCAGGCGGGCCTGCTGCTCGATCCATTCCCGATGCGGTTCACAGGCTGGGCAGGCGAAATCAAACGTCTTGACGGCCACCGTCACTCCGATAGTGGCGGTCGCGGAGGTGGGGGAGTTTGGCCTTCGGTGGCCTCAGAGCCGGCGGTCACCTCGGGGGAATTTGCCTCCGCCCCTCGCTGGTGTACGAAAATCGCCTGGTAGCGCCGGATCGTCTTGCGGTCGATCCCCGTCAGCCGCTGGATCTCTCGTTGGCTCGTCTGAAGCTCAAGAACGTAAATACGGTGCTTTGCAGATGCGGCTTCAAGACGTTCGCGATGCGAACTTACGGTTGCATCAGTCTCTTGGCCGTGCGGACTGGGCCCGCGTCAGCTTGTCTTCGATGCCGATGTGTGATGCGTAACAACTTGCAAGAAGCGCGTGTAAGCATGCGCCCATCGCCCGGCTGGATAGCGTTCCGAAGGTTACACGTTCAAATCGTGTCAGGCGCGCCATTTGAAAGTAGCTTGTTGTCCCAGACAAGTTCGGCAACAGCCATGACGCAATTCCGCCTAACGAGCGACTGAAACCCTCGATTTGTTATTCGTGCTCCCGGCTCGCAGCAAAAAGTCGTGCCTCGCTCTCGAGGATGCGGTTGGCGTCTAGCGATCTGATCGGCGTGGCGAAATCGCGCGGGATGTCGTCAGAGAGCTGCAGCATCAGATACCGGCCGCAGCAGACGCGGAGGAACGAGGAAAATTCTCCACGTTCGCCCGGTCCTCCAGCAATTCTTCATGCAGCCGGTCCAGAAGCTGCGAGAGTGTCATGCCGTCGCGCTGCGCGATCTCCTCGAGAATTCGCCAGTAAAGGTTCTCCAAGCGGATGCTGGTGGAGAAACCGCGCATTCGCACGGACTTCAGCCGGGTCTGCCAAAGCTCCGCATCCGCATTGACAAAGAGCCTGCACATGGGCGACCTCCTCGGTCAACAGAACCAGCCGGATCACAGCCTATCACCCTGCCCTGCGCCTGTACCTACGCTCATTCCCACTGGGCGGGCGTCGTCAAGCCGGACGATCATGCGGCGCGGCGCATGCCGGAATGGCTGATCGTCGTCCCCAGAACGGCAAAAAATTGCGACAGCCACGACGGGTGAGCCGGCCAAGCCGGCGCGCTGACCAGATTGCGATCTGTCACAGCGCCATCAATTGGGATATCGGCATAGACGCCGCCTGCAAGTTCGACCTCGACGCGGCAGGCCGGATAGGCCGAACAGGTGCGCCCCTTCAGCACGCCGGCGCCCGCAAGGAGCTGCGCCGCATGACAGATTGCGGCGACGGGCTTCTCGGCATCGAAAAAGTATCTGACCAGATCGATCACCCGTTCATCGGTGCGAAGGTATTCGGGAGCTCGGCCGCCCGGTATCACGAGCGCGTCGTAAGTTGAGCAATCGATTTCGGTAAACGTGTTATTGATCGTGAAATTGTGGCCGCGCTTTTCGCTGTAGGTCTGCTGGCCCTCGAAATCATGGATCGACGTTGCGATTGTGTCGCCTTCGGCCTTGCCGGGACAGACGGCATGAACCGTGTGGCCGACGGCGAGCAGGGCCTGGAACGGCACCATTGTTTCGTAGTCCTCACCAAAATCCCCGACGATCATCAGAATGCGCTTGCCGTTCATGCGTTATCCTCGCTCATTGGGTTCCAGCGCTCGCACTTTTCGCGCCTGAAGATACAGCCGGCGGACGAGACGTGGCGTTAACCAGTTAACGCAGTCGAGCGAGCGGCACGCGCACGCTGCCGTCGGCAGTGTGCGCGCAAAGAGCCCAGGCGTCAAAGAATGCCTCAGCTTCGTCGGTAACGATCAAGCTACGAATGGACAGTTCTTCTTTCAAATGCCTCGCGCATATTCCGTATACAAATCCGGCCACAACTTGTCCCAACGCGCGCGCACAACAGATGGTTCGGCAGCAAACATCGCCGGAGTAAAAGCATTGAACAATACCTTGGGACTCCAGTTCCATCGAAGCGGCACGACACATCCAACTGCTCCGAATCACAGCGGTGTGAGACACTCTTCGTTCCGAGCGCGCGTTCCGAGCGCGCAAAGCATATTGCTACACAAAGTAGCATGTTGTCGCCTCCTTGTTTTGGTGGGGTACAAATCTGTGCCACACTCCCGCAGCCGCAGTTGAAGTCCCTCGCGAGCGTCACCGATCTGCGACGACTCGATCACCGATGCCGAGAACAGCCTCGCAGAGCGTTTCTTTCTCGCGGATCGCTCGCGTGATCGCCAGGCGGCCCCTGAAGGAAGTCGTTTCGACTAAGTCCAAGCACATCGAGATCGCAGCAAGCGGTATTTCCAGAGAGAAAGCAGGATGAGGGCACAACACATGCGCCCGAATGGGAATGCACGAGCGCTTCGCGGTATCCTCTGCCTTCCATTCACCAGATGATGTTGACGTTCGAATGTGCAGGTTTTCGTCAGGCCTCCAACCCGGCTCGCCCCACAGCATCGAAGTGCTGGCCCCTCCCCGATCGGCTCTCCGGAACTTTCAAACCAATCAGAGCCTGTGTTGCATTTCAGCCAGTCTAAACCTCAAGATCGAGTGGCATGTCGATTGCTTCGATGAAGCCAGACCACCGCTTCCACGCGCAACCCCGAGAGGACACACATGCTTGGAATTGGAAGTAAGTTGCCGTCGTTCGAAGTCACGGGTGTGAAGCCGGGCTTTCACCTGCAGGAAGAAAAGGGGCAGAGCGCGTTCGAGACGTTGACTCAAGAGAGCTTTCCCGAAAAATGGAAAATCATCTTCTTCTACCCCAAGGATTTCACCTTCGTCTGCCCGACCGAAATCACCGAGTTTGCCCGGCTATCGAAGGACTTCGCCGCTCGCGATGCAATCGTGCTCGGCGGCTCAACCGACAACGAATTCTGCAAGCTCGCTTGGCGCCGCGAGCACAAGGATCTGCATCACCTTCCCATCTGGCAGTTTGCTGACTCCAAAGGCACCCTTGTCGATGGCCTTGGCGTGCGCTCGCCTGAGGGCGTCGCTCATCGCTACACGTTCATCGTCGATCCGGAGAATACGATCCAGCATGTCTATGCGACCAACCTGAATGTCGGCCGAAGCCCGAAGGACACGCTACGGGTTCTGGACGCGCTGCAGACCGACGAACTCTGCCCCTGCAATCGCGAAATCGGCGGCGAGACGCTGAAAGTCGCCTGAGGCAACACGTCAATTGAGCAGTTGAGGATTAAATTCCGGATTGCGCCAAGGACGTCAGACTCTGCGCCGACGACGACCAATGAGACGCTTTTACCGCAAAGCAGATACGGCCTGTTGCTGGCGAGCGTGATTGCGACCCACAACTCAGTGTCATAGAGGCGATAGAATCCGCGGCGACCGTCGTGATCGCGCTGGCGGCGATCGCAGCAGCGAAATGTGCGGCTGCCGTGACGGCGATGAACAAGATTTACTACCGCTTCGGCCACCTCCCATCCAATCCGGAATACAAGGCGATGCCGGTGCGGTTGCGCTAGCGGTTATAAGAAAATCGCTGCGAGCGTGCCCACCGCGCCGCAAACCAGCCCAATCAGAGAGCCGGTTGTCGGCACCTCGCGGAACAGCAGAAATGTCAGGATCGGCTCCGCCACTAAAATCGATCCCACCGATATCGCGACAATTATCCAAATTTTTGAAGGCACGCATGATGCCCCTGTCGCGCTGGTTTATCTCCGTGCAGTCGCGGCCGAGCATGTAGGGGCCCACCGGGGGGTCCATAATTGGCGCATAGGTGACGTTGAAGATGTCAGGCTGAGCGCTTCCTGCACGTCCGGGAAGCGGGTGATAAACACCGGCCCTTCGGACCGCGATGAAGCGGCTCTCAGTCGAGATCGACGACCTGGTGAAAGAAGTCGCAAAGGAGCAGGTACCGTGGCTCCATATTCCTGAAGGCCAGGTTCTGAAGACCAGCCGGGACGCAATCTGGTCCGTTCAAGTACCGTCTTGAACCCACCTGGATCGAAAACCGATAGGCTATCCGGACTATCCTGTGGAATGGCGCTAGGATGCGTTTGATCCGCAGCCGGAGAGTCGGAAGTTTGAGCTCTTAAAAGCTTAGTCGGGTGGCCCCGGCAGTGAGACGCCGGGACCGTTTCATCTAATTCGCGATGAAGCTCAATGTGCTGGTGCCCAAGCGACCAGGCGAATGCAATAATGGCTTCAGATCGCTATTTGCCAGCGAGATTCCGCCGTCCGGAGGCCGCCTCGTCCGGAGCGCCTGAGACAGGGGCGCTGGGAGGCCCATGATAAGGATACGCCAAATTCGTTCGTGTACGTCGTCCGCAACGTAGAGCGCCCCGTCCGGCGCGATTGCCGACCCACAATTCCAGGATGAGAGATACGAGTTCACGGTCGAGCTCTTGGAGAGCAAAAACGCTGGGAAGTCAAAACGGCACTTGGGGAGACTGGAGCGGTCGATCTTATCGGCATCGTGGGCTATTACAGGCTCGTCTCAACGATCTTGCCCAAATGAGGAGACGCTTTCCCGGTTGCGGTCGCGGGCAGATGCCGGGAACGTGGGCGGCCACGACCGTATTCTTCTCCAGCATCAGAAGCAGACGTTGCTTGGTCGACGTCCCGGATGGATCCAAGAACCGATCTGACGGTGTTATCTTGTTGAAAAGAGCATAAGCTGGATCCCCGCGGCGCCAAGTACGGCAGCAAGTACATAGCGCGTTGTGGTCTCCGACAGCCAACGAAGACCAATCGTGGTCCCTACCATCGCCCCTGCGACAGCCCCCAGTGCGTATAGCCATGCCTGAGGTGAAGGCAACTGTCCGGCGTAAATCGCGCCGACCAATCCAACTGCGGAGTTCACCCATATGAAGGGGGCAGACAAAGCTGCTGTCTCTTTGGGCGAAGCCCACCGCATCGCAATAAGAATAGGCGCGAGGAAAACGCCCCCACCGACGCCAGTAAGCCCCGAGACCAGGCCGATGCCGGCTCCTGTCGTAATTGCGCCCCATGACGGCGTGCCACCGTCAGGGATCGCTTTCTTGGCTCGCCCGATCAACAAGATGGCAGCAGCAAAAAGGAGGATAATGCCGGTGATAGCATCATAGAGATGCGGGGGTAGAATTGTGAATCCTCCAATTAAAGCAGTTGGCACCGAGGCGGTTAGAAAAGGTCTCAATCTCTTCCAATCAATAAAACCACCGCGATTGAAGAGCCATGTCGAATACGTGGCAGCAACGATGTTAAGTAACAATGCTGTCGGTCGCATCTGAGTTGATGGAAACGATGCAAAGGCCATTAAGGCAAGAAACGCGGTGCCACCCGCCTGCCCAACCGTCGCGTAAAGGAGGGAAATGATAGCGAAGAAGATTGTGAGCATCGCGATTGGCACTTCAGTGTTCTGCGCAGCGGCAGGGGGAAAGCATCCGTATGCCCAATGCCTTCGGATGCGGAAAAGATTGATGTGCTAAGCTACCTGCTGCACGAACTGTCCGGTGCCTACACCGGCAGTTCACGCCAAAGAGCGCGCCAAAAGTAGCCTCTCTCTCTAACTATCGGCGAAAATATCGACGATTGTTCGGTCGGGGCGAAATAAGTTTCTCGATTGCCGCGACGGCGCTGCATCCGATGGATCGCCCTCGTTCATCCATGCCAGTCCAGCAAGATTGGCGTCCGCGCGGATCGACCTCCAGCAATTTTACGCCCTCCCGCACGCGCGCGCCGTCCCGTGCAATACCGCGTAGCACTCCTTCGATGGGAGCCTGGACCGATTTGCCGCCGAGACAACCCAACAGCAATCCCTTGGACACCAGCGTGCCGATATCGAGGCCTGTCCGCCAGATGCCATCGCGGGGCGAGTACACGAAGCGCTCGCGTCCAGCGCCGCCGAGCTCGCAGGCTCGGCCGTCCGCCAGCTTGGTGACACCTCGCGAGATTATTGCACCAGTCTCAATCGGATGGGTCTCGATGGCGGTGTCGCAGTTGACGCCCACCTCGAAGCCGGGCCCGATTCCGACTGTCACCCGCGCGAAGCCGCGCAGATCGGGAGGTCTTCGGTGCTTCTGCATGCGTGCATCCACGATCACGGATAGTGAGCGCAAGGCAATGACGTCGGAGAAGTGCATTTCGGTCACTGCCACGCTGCTCGGTTCGGTGTGAATCTCTGTGATTTCCGCTAGCGTATCGGCCCGTTTGCCCACGACGCCCTCAATTTCACTCGGCTCGCCGAACAGCGAGTCGTGAAATGCCATGCGGCGGCGGATCACCGGTGGAAAGGCATCGTGTCTCATTACGACAGCAAACTTCGCTTCGGTGAGCTTCGTGGCGATAGCAGAAGCGATTTCGTTCGTGCCGAGTACCAATGCGAAGAGCCTTGGCGCGCGTGCATCCTGGATCTTAGCAGCGACTTTCATGGGCGGGGCCCCGTTACCGGGGGTCCGTAGCAAACTACGCGCCAATCGCGAATTCGGGTTCATATATTTCAACAAAAGGGGTTCGTTCTGCCGACCACGGTGAAGCCGCGCGTTCCAACATGTCCTTCGAGATTGTCGCGGATACGACAATCGCGGGTTCGGCTTCTGTCAAATGGCCGGAACGGCACCGCGATCGGGGACCGAGCAAGAACGAGCGCCGGCCCAGGACGATGCGTGGCCAGGCGCTGTATGTGCATTGCAGTCGTAGACGTGGGCTTCACCGCCTGTCACTTTCACAGAGAACTTGGATGACGTGTCGTGATCGAAGTGCGCGGCGCGGCAAGTGAGCCGCGGCAGCCGCGGCTGCCCGCGCGTTCACCTTCATATATTCTCCTACTGGCGGGTGTCAGAAGTAGAGCGAGGCAGCGGGGCGGCCTGACGCGCCGACGCCTCGATGTGATGCGCCAGGTCGCCCCTGCATCACCGGGGGGAGTTTCGGCAATGCTCCCTCGGACGAAGCAAGCAGCGTGCCTAAGCCGGGCTGCAGCTACTGCGCGCATTTCCTGCAAGCTTTTGCCTGTCTAGCCACTCGCCACAAAGGACATGGAGCGTTTTCAGCCGCGGCCTGGATAGTCCTGTGCGGGGGCGGCGGGCGCCATGATGGCACGTTGGAAGTTCTCCGGCAGGAAACGAAGAGCAGACGAAAGACTTGCTTCGGCTAGCAGGCTACCTAATCAGAACTTTCGTCCGAGCTTAAGCTTCCCGAATGCTCAAGCGCTTCGGGGACGTGAAATATCGATATTTGCCAGTCAGCATTCCGTTAACAAACTGGAGGCCGTGATCGCCATAGATCATATCCTCGCGCACATAGCTGTCGGCTATGGCCCCCTGATTGTTGCCGCCGACCGTCTTCCGGTTAGTCGCCACCCCATGGCTGGCTGGTGGCGAGCCGAGCATCTCAATTATGGCATCGCGTGATGTGCCCAGTTTCAAGTCATCAAATTGTTCGGCAGGAATCATTCCGGCCGCGTCGATGGGCTCAGCTCGCATTGGCGGGAGATCTTCAGATCCAATTGGCTTACGAGCCACAACTTTCTCGATGCAGTGCGAATGAATTGGAATGCCAGGATGCGAGTCCCATTTAATGTAATGGTCAGACCGTAGAATCTCCCAGTCGGCTTCCGCATAGATTGCTTGAAGCTCTCCCCGCGAGAAGGACTTCTTGTGACCGGACGCCAAACTCTCCTTCGAAACGGGATGGTCTGGTTGATCGAGAGTATTGGTGAAGCAATGAAATCCTCCAGGCCGAGTCCGATCGATTAAGGCCGTGATGAGGGGTTTCCAGACGCTCCGTTCCGTGAAATGCAATACGGAATGCGCTATAAACACGTCGAGGTAAGCAGGTGGCTGAAACTCTTCAACGCGAACCACACCGCTCGTAATGTTTACGCCAAGCTCACCTGCGAGCCTATTCAACTTGGAGATCGCGACTTCAGAGCTGTCACTCGCGATCACCTGATGATCAAAATGGGCCAAATAGAGAGCATTGCGCCCCTCGCCGCACCCCAGCTCGACAACCACGCTCTTCGAGCGGAGAGCTGGCGCGATCTCGAAGATTTCGGGGCTAGGACCACCCATAGACGAAACGTTGTGGTCGGCGTAGCCCGAATCCCACCAGCAAGGTGAATTCGCCATCTCTTCCATACTGCACCTCACGCCGCCTGATATTGTTCCTCAAGTCTAACCACCGTGTCGGAGTAAAACATCCGAGCTATAATGCTCGAATATTTGACCCCCTTTTGCGTAAGCTGACAAACATCATCATCGGCCAAATTGATGAGTTGCAAAGACTCGAGCGCCTTGAGTTCTTCGCCGAAATCGTCCGCTAGCGCCCGTCCGAATATCGCGGCGTAATTCTTTCTGCTTAAAGCTGACAATGTGAGGCCAAGGAGAGTGTAGCGACGCGCAACATCTTCCGACGTCAACTTGATTCCGTGTGATGCTATCGCCTCAGGATCGAACGGACGATCCGAGAATGTGTCGATGATGCGCGAAGCCGTGCCCCCGTCTACGGCATAATCCGTGCCGCAGTGATATTGGCCGAAGTAGCTTCTGGCACCAGCCCCCAATCCGAGCAGGGGCGTTCCCTCGAAATCCGACACTTCCTGCCGGTAGGCATGGTCGCCAGTCATCCTTGTGAAACGTGTGAAGGATTCTTGCCGGTAGCCTTTGGACGCCATCCAAGCAACGTTCTGATCGTAGACTTCATACTTTTCCGCTTCAGAGAAGAATAATTCAGGATTATGCATTTTCGAGGTAATGACGTTCGTCATGGGACGAACAACAACGGGATAGAGAGAGACCGTCTGCGGCTCATAGTCGAGCACGCGACCAAGCGAAAAGAGCCAAGAGTCACGGGTTTGACCACGCAGGCCGTAGATCAAATCAAGATTGACGTGGGAAAAGCGCTTGATGAGCGCCTCGATTGCCGCTCTTGCAATCTCAATCGAATATGGCCGACCAGAGTGCGCAAGCTCGCCGGGTTCCATGCTTTGGATGCCCATGCTCATTCGGTTAGCGCCAAGTGCCTGCAAGCAATCCATAAGATTATTGTCGAAAGAATCCGGTGCGCCCTCGACCGTAATCTCGCATCGCCGGCTTCGTTTTGGAAATGCAGTATCGAGGGCGGCGAATAGCTCGCCGAATTGATGCTCCGTTAGCAGCGTCGGAGTGCCGCCGCCGAAATAGATACTGACGACCTCTTGATCTCCGAAGTACTCTCCATATCGAGCAATGTGCTCCACCAACCGACCAACATAAGACTCCTGACTCCCGCGTCTATTGCGGGTTGCAAGAAAGAGAGTGCAATAGGTGCATCGGTAGCGACAGAAGGGAATATGGATATAGATGTTGATTTGCTTTGAGCGACTAACCTGCTCAGCAACATCGGTTATGCGGAGTGGTTGCGGGAAAGCCCTATACGCGCGCTTCGAAGGATAGCCATAGACGTATGTTGGCAGCTCCTTCTTCTCTATCTTCGTCCGAAGAAATTCCAGACGATCCATGATTTAACCCCTGGGTCGACGTGCATGACCTGAAGGTCATGACTCCTGAACCAACGACTAGGACCGCTCGGCCGCTCCGGCGGCAGTGCCAAAGAGAGAAACTCAAGAGTCGTGCCAAGCGCGCGAAATGCCCCAGAGAAGCTCGTTCTGTATCCTATTCAATGGCTTAGTTGCGAGCGGGGAACGGCACGTTGGCCGAGCATCACTGTGTCTTGGAAGCGACAAACCCGACAAAGAGCAGAACAGGTCGTGAAACTTGGGCGCGTATTCATTTTTGATACACGAGACCAAAACGGGTACAGGCCCGACCCGTGCGAACCGGCGGGGTGCCGAGGCGGGAGCCAAGCCACGCGTACAGGCAAATGGAGGACGGAGCCAAAGAAGTTGTTCGTTCAGGGCATCAGTACGGCGTGCGCCTTTCAAGTGGACGAGATCGCCGGCGTCTTTCGAGGCTCGGCAGGAGCATGAATGCATTGTGACGCCTGTCCTGGTACCGCTCGCCGTGACCACGCTGATCCGATGAGACAGCCGGACGGCCCAAAAAAAACCGCTGCTGGATTTCTCCAACAGCGGCTCAAGTCTAGGGAGAAAGCAGACGAACCGGTCTGCCAGCGGAAACGGCGAACTTGACCGTCAAGCTCCGGAAGCCGCAGCCTTTTGCCCATGTTGAGCCGATACCAACATGCCGTTGACCGCGCGGTACGCGAACACGATGGCCGGACCGATCGTGATGCCTGCTCCGGGGTAAATTCCGCGCATTGGCGAGGTCATGTCATTCCCGCAAGCATACAGACCCGGAATCTGCCTGCCCTTTTCGTCCAAGACGTTTCCGTAAGTATCGGTTGCCAATCCAGTCGCCGTGCCGAGCGTTGCGGGAACGATCGGCAGCGCGACAAACGGCCCATTTCTGATCGGTCCAAGGTTTGGATTTTTCGTTCCCACCACCGGATCGCCCAGCGTGCGATTGAAAGCCGATTCACCGCGGTTGAAGAGCGGATCGCGTCCCGCGGCAGCGTGTGCGTTGTGTTCCTCGATCGTCCTTTGAAGCTCTCCGGCGTCTAGTCCTATCTGCTTCGCGAGTTCTCGAATCGTCTGGCCTACCTTGATATAGCCAAGCCGCTCATATTTCCCGATGCTTAACGTCCAGGGCCAGGGTAGCAAATGTCCCATGCCTCTGAGGCGGACGAAGTCCTGGTCGCAGATGAAGTAGAATCGCTTGTCTGCCGGATATCCGTTCTTGAACATTGCCAGGCAGATATCGTGATACGAATTGGATTCGTTGACGAAGCGTCTGGCACTTGGCCCTACCGCGAGGACACCGGGGCGACCGCGGTCTAGCCAGCCGTACGGGACGACTTGCGAGCGGCTGCCGCTGTTCAGGATCGACACTGGGGTCCAGAAACCGGCAGAGGCGACATCACTGTCAATCGCGGCACCGAGCCTAGACGCAAGGGCAATGCCGTCACCGGTGACATCGGGATGCGCCAGCGTGTTGTTGTGCTGATGCGCACCGCTAAGCTCCGCTCTTAATCGCGCGTTACGAGCAAACCCGCCCGTTGCGAGGATGACACCATGCGAGGCGCGCACTTGAATTTCAGAATCGATCAGCTTGACGACAGCTCCAATGACGCGCCCCTCATCCTGGATGAGTTCTATGAGAGGAGACTCTGGCCAGATTTCTGCGCCATACTTGCGCAGGCTCACGAGCAACCGCGCGATCAAGGCATTACCCCCGCTGAGCTCAGTGCCACGTCTGTAACTCAGCCGATCCCACGCGTAGCGGCTGACCCGACGCAAAACATGCTTCAGCGAAGCGAAAGATTGAAACGGGTTCAAAAAGCTTCTCACCTCTGCGGAGGAGATCATCATTCCCCCAAGCACAACACGAATAGGGTCGCCTATTAGGTCGAAATCGCTGCCGAGAAGCCTTCCATCATAGGGGGCGGGGCTCAGTGCCCGGCCCTTGTCAACTCCGCCGACCTGGTTCGAGTGATAATCGGGGGCAGACGCAAGGGTAAATTTGACCTCTGTCCCGCTCTCAAGTGTTGAGAGCGCGGTTGGACCGTCCTCTAGATAAGGCTCTACAAAGTCTGCCCGATAGTAGTTGCCAAGTTCATGCTGCAGGTACGTGCGCGCTTTCGCAAGCGAGTCCTCAACCTTCGCGGACCGCGCCTGGGGCGAACAAGGAACCCAAATCATGCCGTTCGATAGCGCCGTCGTCCCGCCAAGCCGCGGCGATTTCTCACATACTATAACGCGCAGTCCGGCCTTTGCCGCATAGAGCGCCGCTGACAGTCCGGCTGCACCGCTACCGACCACGAGGACATCTGTCTCCCAATCATGATCGGGCTTACCTCGTTGCGGGAATACCACCGTCTTATGCCTGATTGATTGATGGGTCGGCTCGTTCATTCCGGCCTTGCTCCAAGATTTGCCCATGAGCGTCAGTGATTTCGAGGAAGCGAGACAGCTTTGAATTGCTCTGCCGCCGTCTTCACTGCCCGCTCAATTGGGATTCTTTCAATGGAGGATGCGCCAACGAAGCCGACACACTTCGTCGACCGATAGACCTCGACTGTATCCTGCGGCTCTGCGATTGCCCCGCCATGGCAAAGCAGGACAACGTCCGAGCGCACTCTTCTCGCTGCGATATTGATGTTATTGATGCGCCTGATCGCCTCTTGTATCGACTGGCCTTCTTCATGCCCGGCGAGCCCGCCACGGGTCGCGCCAACATGCGGGACGATGCAGTCGGCTCCTGCGCTGGCCATCGCCTTGGCGTCTTCCGGGCTTGCGACATAGGCCAGCGAGAAGAGGTTCTTTTTGCGGGCAGTCGCGATCATTTCGAGCTCACGTTCAAAGCCAAGCCCGACCCGGCCGCGGCGGTCACGCCATTTTTCGCCCATGGTGGAGATGGTCGGATAGTTAATCACGCCGGAGAAGCCGGCCGCCCAAAACTTGTCCAGAAGGGCATCAAGGTCGAGGCGAAGAGGATCCCACGCTTCGACGCCGCCTATCACAGGTACGGAAGAAACGACGTTGCGGATTTCTGCTGCGAGATCGAGGGTACGCGCATTCGAATCACCGATCCGGCTCGTGGGAAGTCCCATGAGACGGGACAGCCCGGTGCTGTAGACCACCAGCATGTCGGCGCCTCCCAGGACAGCGCACTTCGCAACCAGGCCGCAGCTACTCCCGGCGACAAGAACCGCTTTTCCTTGATCGACCTGTTGGCCGATCCTGGAAAGGATTTCGGCTCGCTCAAACATGCGCATCGCAATGAGCCCCTTGCCCCAACCGCTCGAGGATCCACGTCGTGGCGTTCTCGGCAAATTCGGGATCATTGATGTGGCAGTTCAGTTCGCGAACCTTAATGTTCGGCGCGAGACCAGCCTTGACCGCCTCGAGCCAAGCACTGTCAGCGTCGGGATTGCGAAAAATACCGCCCTCGCGGTCATAATCGGAAACACCTTCCGCGGGCCAAAGCACAATTGCAGGCCCCTTTGCCCGCGATAGCCGCTCGGCCGTGAGCCGGCCGATGCTCGCGTTTTCAGAAGGAGTTGTGCGCATGAGAGTCGTATAGGGCGTATGGGAGTACAGCTGGCGGCCGCGAAATTGATCAGGAACGCTTGATGGCGGACCAAAATTGACCATGTCGACCGCACCAGGCGCGATCACTTGCGGGATGTGCGATGCTGCTTTGAGTCGATCCGGACCGGCGCTGGCGGTGCCTCCAACAATCTCGTCGGCCAGCTCCGTTGTGGTCAGATCGATCACAGCGTCGAATTCGCCGGCCGCGATCAACTGCTCCATTTTGCGACCGCCGGCCCCGTTGGCGGGAAAGACAACCGTATCTACGCCAGCCTCGGCAAGGCGCGCCACGCAGTGATTTGCCGCAGGCGTCGTCACTCCGAAAGCCGTGATGGCAACGACCTTCCTTTTCCGCCCATACTTCGTGGGCGCATAGTTCATGGCCGCAATGGCCCTCCCCGCATTCTCCAATACCCGTTCGGTAAAGGTGTTGATCCCGAAGAGATCGACGAGCGTTGGATAGAGGATAATGTCGCTATGGACGGCCAATTCAGCGAGCAGCGCTGGCCTTGCACTGCTCACGAGCAGCTTGGGAAAGCCATAGGGCAAATCAGCCACGATCTCGCCGAAAACTGCGCTCCCCTTGCCACCGGCAATTCCGACAATCGCGCCAATGGCGCCCGTTGCCAGGAGGACACGGACCCTTTCGCTCGTCGTTGCGGCTATCTCCTTCAGGAGCTCGGCCGGCGAGACGACACGAGGGCCATTACGATCAGGTTGTTTTGTCCTCGCAGCCGACCCGGAGGTGCCGATGTCAATCAGGACGACTTTGCGGCCACATGCCTCGATGATATCTTTGAGATAGGACGCTTCGCGGCCCTTGGTATCCAGCGTTGCCACGATCGCGACCGCGCGCAGCTTGGATGGACTACCATCCCGGACTGACCTCTGGTCGTCCGTGCAATGGTGAGCCACGATCTTCCTCCCCGATCATTTTACACCAGGCACCCTTAGAGCGGGCGGAGGCCGGCTATAAGGTTGGTGACGCGCGCAGTTGGGTAAGGTTGGGTAGAGGCAGTGAAGGTGCTGCGCAGCTACTGCCAACGAGGTGTCGCTGGTCTGCATGCACCATCTTCGCGGCCCCACTGAAGCCCCATGCTCGTCTTCAGTGTAGTCTTCGATCTACGGCTGCCAAGCTTGCGCAGCATCCGCAGCAGAATGCCCCTGCCACGATTGTCATGACTAAAGTTCGCGGACGATCTTGGCTCAGTTCTTGAAAGATGCCGGCGTAAACGAGATTGCTTCCGCCGGCGATCAATGACAGGGAACCACCTTGGATCACGCAAGGTCGCAAATCAATCTCTAATACTTTTCAAATCCAACCATTTTCAAGGTCCAGTCGCTGACGCCCCCCTTATCGTTGCGGTGGATAAACATTTTCCGGATCGAGGTCTCAAGATTTCTGCGCTCGATTCCACTCAGAAACGGAATGTCGAACTGACGCGTTTGCTTGAACTTCTCAACCACGGCCTCAGTCGGATCGCAGACCGGTAGCCTTGCGGCAATCGCGTGCGTGGCATGCAGATCCTCGATAAAGTAAAAGCCCCCTGGCTCAACGATGGGGAACAGCTTTCCGAGAGCAAGCTGCTGGTGGTAAGCTGCGTGCGAAGCATCTTCGATAATGATCCTTACGGGAGGTAGTGAGCTCGCAAGTCTTTCCAGGGCTAGCGCGTCTCCCATGTCAAGGCGCTCGAAACGGAATCGGTCCAATTCAAAGGCGCTGAAATCGGAGATGTCGCAGCCGACGATGTTGGCTTTGGGAAAGAACTCCAGCCACATCTTGATGGACGGAATGTCGTAGACCTTGCGAGCGAGCAACGCACCGGGATCGAGAGAGCCGTACCCATGCTGCAATCCAATCTCGACCATCGTGAAAGGTTCGTCGCGGAATTCTTCGAATAGAAAAGAGTAGAAGCTGGTGTAGCCATGTGCGTCGCCAACCTCATCTCCCTTGTCGGTTCCTAGGCTATTTGCTCGCTTCGTCAAATTCGGCACGTTCATTCCAACATCACCTGTTCTTGGAAGAGACCCAGAGATAGTGGACGGCTTTTCAAAGCGCGTGCCAAACCGTAAGTGATGATTTCTTTTGCGTATTCTTATCAAGCCTCTGTCGCCGGTTCGACCGAGTGTCGCGATTCTGACAAGTCGGCACACAAACGCTCAACCGCGCTCGATTTTTAGCGCATCGCCATTTCGACGAAGTTTCAACGGCAGGCGAACCGTTTCATCGGGATGCGATCGGAGGCACATTGACGTTGGCCTAACGATCCCCTCTGTTGAACGTCAAAGTTGCGACCGGATTGAGCACGAGATCGCGACAACGAGCAGGCTTAGACGCATTCAGAGCAGGGAAAGACGACTGCGCCGTCAAAGCGCTTGATCACGAAACGACAAAGACGCGAAATACATAATATTTTCGATGAAAACTGTGCGAACGCCAGTTCAACTTCCTTCGGCGCGCCGCCAAGTTCGAGGGCTGGTGCCGGTGCTACGTTTAAACTCACGACTGAAGTGATAGACGTCGCAGAAACCGCAGCGTTCGGCAATGGTACCGAGCCCGGCGTCGCTTTCCAAGAGCAGCTTCTGCGCCATCATGATGCGCTCTCGGATCAGCCAGCGCCTTGGGCTGATCTGCAGATGCCTTTGGAATAGCCGCCGCGTCTGTGCGGCACTCAGGCCCGTGACCGCGACCAGTTCGTCGGCATGCCAAGATCGCTCCGGTGCCTGCCGCATCTTTGAGACGATGGCCCGCAATGGAGCGGGGAGACGGGAATCACCTTGCTTAGACGGTGCTGCGATGAGGTGCAGCAGTTCCGCCACGAGGCGATTGAGGGCCAAATCAACGTTATCATCTCTGGCGCGCAAGACATCAAACAGGTTTCCGAACCACCGTTCGAGGTCTTTCGGTGCCGATATCGTTGCGAGGGTTGCGCCGGTGCCGAACACTTTTTGGCGAATAGCCGGCGTGTTCGGTCCGTCGATCCTTACCCATAGAACGGTCCAGGGATCGCTCTCGTCCGGCCAGTGCGCATGTGGCGCCTCGTTGGCAATCCAAATCAACTGATTGCGCCCAACAATGAATGTCCTGCCCTCGCTGGATACGAAGCCACGTCCCGCTGTGCAGTACAGAATGTCCTGACCCGGATAGTTGTCTCGCGCGATGTGGTGGTCGCGCGCGGTGATGGCTTTGCCAGCCCTAAGCACCGTAAAGGCGCAGCGAGTCCAGGCGGCGTCAGGAAGGACGTACTGATAGCTTTCCGGAAAAACTGTGCGCTGCGGTAATAATGCCATGCGTGTTTTATATAAACCGAAGCGTGCTTTGTCCATTTCCACCCGCGAATTCCACGCCTACGCTCGCAGATAACGACTAACAATCAAACTCGCCGATCGGCATCCAGGATGCACGTTTTGTATTCCTGAGTAATTGCTGCGAGGATTCAGGGGGAGCCGGTACCGATACTCACCGCCCGCGAACTGCGCCAACACACGCCGAGCAAGGATGTTCTTCTCTTCCGCTGCCGATATCGTGAAGGCAATCGACACCATCGCGCTGGCTTCAGGCACATTCAGGGAGGAATTGATGAGTAAACCGAGAATCACCGTGGTCGGCAGCTTCGCAGTGGGACTTACCATTCGCGCTCCGAACATCCCGGTCTTCGGCGTCACGATGTTAGGCAGCAGTTTCGATATGGGGCCTGGGGGCAAGGGGTCGAATCAAGCGGTTGCGACTGCGCGACTAGGCGCGGATTCGTCGCTAGTAGCCATCATCGGGAAAGACAAGTTCGCCGATATCGCGGCCGACCTCTACAAGGCCGAAGGCGTTGGCACCACGCATGTCAACCAAATCGCCGAAAGTCCGACGGCGGTGGGCTTCATCATTCTCAACGAGCGTGGTGAGAACTTTATCATCATGGACTATGGCGCCACCAACGCCATGGATGCAGCTTTTGTGGATCGTGCCGAGGGCCGTATTCGGGAAAGCGACCTCGTCATGGCAGTCCTCGAACCTCCTGTCGAGGTAGCAATGCGAGCCATGGAGCTAGGCCGCAAGCACGGCAAAACGACTATCCTCAATCCGGCCCCCGCCGTGCCGCTTCCGGATGAGATCTTCCCGTTGGTCGATTACCTGACGCCGAACGAAAGTGAACTTCGTATTCTGCTCGGTCTGCGGCCGGACGATCCGCGGCCCTCACGCGAGCTCGTGGAGATACTGCGCAAACGCGGCGCCGCCAACGTGATTGTAACGCTTGGCGACCGCGGCGTGCTCGTCGTCACCGACGCGATCGACGCAGCCATCCCGGCTGCCGAGGTCAATGTAGTTGACACGACGGGCGCAGGCGACGCGTTTAATTCCGGCTTCGCCGTGGCTCTGGCCGAAGGCCACGATGTGATCGAGGCCGCGCGCTTCGGGGTCTGCTGCGGTGCCCTGGTCTGCACGAAGCTCGGGGTCATTCCTGGCATGGCAACGCGCAGAGCAGCCGACGAGATGTATCGTAAATTCTCCGCCTTGAGTTGAAGGAAAGCAGGATGGACCTAAACCACAAATCTTCCGGATGTCGAGTTGCCCGGGCCAACGTTAAGAGGAATCGCAGCGAGGTGAGGATCGTCTGTAAGCCAGAATGCCAAAACCTGCCGAACTGCTATTCGCCTGATCTTGCCATCGCTGCAGGGCGTCCCGCACATCGAACCATGTGCGTGGTCGCCACCGGCGGCTCGGCGAGTTTTTGGGGCACTCGGCCGAAGGACGATACGTCGCTGCCTGGTAGCAAGTCTTCCGTCCGGAATTCTTTGACCAGCGGGCGCGTTGGAACTTTGGCACGAAGCTAGAGAGCTGAATTGCAAGATGCCCCGGATTTACGATTGGGCCGCACGCGAAGCCCAGCGCACAGTGACGGTGGCCGACCTGCGCGGCGCCAAAGACTCCGGCAGGCGCTACACTCAAGTCACCGCTGAGACGGCGGACGAGGCAGCAGCTGCGGAACAATCTGGTATCGAGATGCTGGTCACCCGCGCCCGCAACGTGGAAGCCGTTCGCAAGGGCTCGAAGCAGCTTTTCGTCACGGCGGCGCTCGGCTTTGCCGATGCCGCAACCCAGGACGATATCCTACGCACCGCATTAAAGGCGTTGACCGACGGCGCAGACGCCGTGATCACAGCGCGCGGCATGGCGACCGTCGCTGTGCTCGCGGCCGAAGATATTCCGGTCGTTGGTCATCTGGGGCTAGTTCCGAGGAAATCGACCTGGGTTGGAAAGCTTCGTGCGTTCGGCAAGAAAGCAGATGAAGCTTTGGAGTTGTTCCATCGCTTCCGCCGTCTAGAAGAGGCCGGCGCGTTTGCCGTCGAATGCGAGGTCATTCCGGCCAGAGTCATGGCAGAGATCCGCCGGCGGAGCCGGCTGGTCACGATTTCGCTTGGCTCCGGACCTGATGCAGAGGTGATCTTTCTCTTCACCGCAGACATATGTGGCGAGGAAGGCCGGCGTCCCCGGCACGCTCGGACCTATGGAAACCTGCAGGCCATACAAGAACGCCTCAAACAAGAGCGTGTGAAAGCTCTTAGTGCGTTCCGCGCCGACGTCAATGCGAATGCGTTTCCGGGACCGCAGGAATCCGCGCAGATCGACGACGATGAATTCGCAGCATTCTTGTCAGCGCTGGAGCAAGGAGGTTTTTGATCCTCGTTGGCACGCTGGGGCAGCGATATCAGACGAAATTACGATTTGTCGGTACTTGAAGAATTTCGCCCAGGTAGGCGAGCATCTCACGTCAAAAAATCCGGCGGAGCGGAGGCAAATATGGATGACATCTTATACGGTACGCGCGACAAACGCGGTAATTGGACGCCGAACAAGAGGCCGGAACGCGCGCCGATTTTTGTCTGGCCGGTGCAGCCGAAGAAAATTCTTCGTTGGTTGCCGGGGTATCTCTTGCCTTGGAATACCCTCTATTTCGCGATCTCGCTCGTATCGTGGATCTATCTGACACCGGCGCTTGATACAATGCGGGAATTCCACACTGAATGGCTTTCGCTCATCCTTCTGCGCAATGCCGGGCTAACGGTCCTTGTCTATGGCGCCTTCCACTTCATCCTTTATGTCCAACGACGTCAACAAACGAACTTCAAATATAACGCAAAGTGGCCCGACACCGACAACACTACCTTCCTGTTCGGAAGCCAGACAGCTGAAAACGTATTTTGGACTATGTGTAGCGGCGTGCCGGTATGGACCGCATACGAGACCCTTACCTGGTGGATGTACGCTAACGGCTATTTGCCGTACGTCGATTTCGGAACACACCCCGCGTACTGCGCTGCCCTTGTGTTGGTGATGCCGGCCTGGCGCGAGCTGCACTTCTATCTCATTCACCGGCTCATTCATATGGGACCGCTGTTCCACATCGTACATAAGGTACACCACAAGAACGTTAACCCGGGACCTTGGTCCGGCCTGTCAGCATCTACACTCGAGCACATCTGCTATTTTACGGGCGTGCTGATCCATTTCGTCCTGCCCTCCCATCCGGTGCATGCAATGTTTCAGCTCATGCACGCGGGGTTGTCGCCTGCGAAGTCTCACACCGGTTTCGACCGGGTGGTCATGGACGATGCAAAAGCCATCAGCACAGACAACTTTTATCACTACCTGCATCACAAGTATTTTGAAGTGAATTATGGAGAGCGGCGCATCCCGCTCGACGAGTGGTTCGGCACAGCTCACGACGGTTCTTCCGAAGCCGACGAGAGGATGTATAAGCGCATAAAGGCCAAGAAGTGGGCGCGCGGCAATTAGTCCTGAAATTGGTAAGGCAGATCGGACGGTCTTTCCGACTCTTCTGATGGACGATGGCTACATACTGCAACTTCCCTTCCACCCACCAGCAACATTGGCGCCGCCGGCCCGCGGATCTTGCCACGGCATCGGCGCAGTTGCTGCGAGTTTGACTCAGAGGAGATGTAAATGACTAGTCAGGATGAATGGGTAGCGGCTTGCGCCACTGACGCATTGATGCCCGAAGAGACCGTTCGCCTCGATCACGGCGGCCGTACGTTTGCAATTGTTCGCTCTCCGGAGGGAGACTACTTCGCGATTGACGGCCATTGCTCTCACGAGAAAGTCCATCTTGCGGACGGCATTGTCGATGGGGGAATCATTGAGTGCCCGAAGCACTTCGGGACGTTCGATTACCGCACCGGCGAGTCGCGCGCATTGCCTGCATGTGTTGACCTGCGCAGTTACGAGGTGAAGGTCGAGAACGGTACCGTCTTCATCAAGCTCTGAAGTCAAAAGCACGACGATGTCGAAGCAGAGCTTGCTTATACTACAGTCCCTGTGGGCGATGGAACGACGCCAACCCGATGGGGTCGAGCGTTCTATCGACCATAACATAGCGATGATCCAGGAAGCGGGCTTCGACGGCATCAGCACCTCCTGCGCCGATCCTGCACGTGTCGCCCTCATTGCGCGCGCTTCGGCCGGCTCAGGACTGGCAGTCGAGGGTATGTGCTTCCCGCAGACGACCGATCACTTGAAAGCGGCCATTGACCTTGCTCACCACCTCGACGCCCTGCATCTCAACGTCCAGCCTCACATCCGCCCGCGCCGTGTCGTCGACTGTATCCCCCTGCTGGAGGGCTGGATCAGGGTGGCGCAAGAGGCGGGCATGGCGATCTACTTCGAGACGCATCGCAACAGAATGACGACGGATCCCCTCTTCACACTCGACCTGATGGACCAGGTTCCCGGGATGCGCATGCTTGCCGATCTCTCGCACATCTTGCTAGGGCGCGAATTCTGGTATCCGATCTCGGACGAAGACGAAGCACTGGTGCGGCAGGTACTCGATCGTACCTGGGCTTTTCATGGCCGTGTGGCGTCTCGCGAGCAAATTCAGGTCGAGGTCACTTTCCCCCAGCACAAAATCTGGCTGGATCTGTTTCTTGGTTGGTGGAAATACGGCTTCAACAGTTGGCGAAGGCGCGCCGGCGCGGGTGCCCGTCTCACTTTTACCTGCGAACTTGGCCCGCAACCCTATGCCATTAGCGATCGCCATGGCAACGACACCACTGATCGTTGGGAGGAGGCTCTCTTACTCAAATCCCTGGTGCGCGGCCTGTTCGAGAGCGCGGCAAACGATGCACAGCCTGCGCTCGGAAATGGTTCAGCTGCTTGAGCGACCAGTCCACAATGGTGATCGTTGGGGCGGGCGAAGCTGGTACGGCCGCTGCCGTCGCCCTGCGCGAAGGCGGCTGGGGAGGAATCGTGGCCTTAATCGGCAACGAAGCTATGCTTCCGTATGAGCGTCCGCCTCTATCCAAGGCGATCCTGACCGACGAGATGACCCCTGGAGCCAAGCCGATTGTGACGGCAGAACGCCTCGCTAAGTTGGAGATCGATTATCTCCAGGGAAACGAAGTGGTTGCGATTGATCGCGCGGCTAATGTGGTCACGCTCTCAAGCGGGTCAAGGATGGCGTATCACCGGCTCCTCCTAGCCATGGGAGCTCGACCTCGGAGTCTGAGTGTTCCGATCGCTGAAGGAACGAGGGTCGCGACGCTGCGGACGTATGAGGATGCCACTCGCATCCGCAACACTATTGGCCAAGGACGCAAGGTCGTTGTGATCGGCGGCGGCTTTATCGGGCTCGAGGTTGCCGCGAGCGCGGTCTTAAGAGGGGCTTCGGTGGTCGTACTCGAGGCAGGATCGCGGTTACTCATGCGGGCAGTACCACCTCCTATGGAAAAACTAATCAGGGCCAAGCACGAACGCTCCGGGGTGCGCATTGAGACAGGCGCAAACGTTGAGCGGGTCGACTTCAGTGAAGGGCACTCCAGCGTGGTGCTAACCGGTGGTCGCTCACACGGGGCCGACCTGGTGATCGTTGGGGTCGGTGCGACGCCGAATGTCGAACTTGCGCAAGCGGCAGGACTGGTTGTCGACAACGGCATCGTTCTGGACGACACGCTGGCGACTTCGGATCCGCACATCTTCGCGGCGGGGGACTGCTGTTCGTTTCCGCATCGCCTCTATCAAAAGCGGGTCAGGCTGGAGGCCTGGCGCAACGCACAGCGACAAGGTGTGGTGGCGGCAGCGAACATGCTGGGCGAGAACCGTCCTTTCGACGACGTTCCCTGGTTTTGGTCGGATCAATACGACGAGATATTGCAAATCGTCGGCCTGTGCCCAGACGGAGAAATCCCCGTAGTCAGGAACCTCGGCACGAGGGGCCAGCTCCTGTTTTACCTCGCCGCCGACGGCCGTCTGGTGGCCGCATGCGGATTTGGGAACCTGGGCACGGTAGCGAGAGAAGTGCGTTTTGCCGAGATGATGATAAGCCGCGGACTTAGCCCCAAGGCAGAGGCTCTCGCAGACCCCGCGATGAATATGAAACATCTACTGGTTTAGTCAATTCGGCATTGCGGAACGCTCGTTCATCACCTGCCGCCGCTACGACCGCGAGACCAACGCCTTCGGAGGTCGACCCCGCCTCCCTCCGGACCGAGGAGTAGCACCGTGCGCCTTTGGGTCATGTCCGATCTGCACATCGAACTCACCCGCGGCTGGGACCTGCCGTCCGGCAGCGCGCGCCCCGCCTTCGACGTCATGGTAGTCGCCGGCGACCTGGTACCGAGGGCCGAGCGCGGCGTCCGCTGGCTGTTGGATCGCGTGCCTGATCGGCCGGTGATCTACATCATGGGCAATCACGAAGCCTACGGGACCGACATCGACCGCACGCTCGAGAAGGCCAAGGCAGCGGCTGCCGGCACGAATGTGCATGTCCTGCAGGACGAGACCATCCGCAACGGCGACGTGACGTTCGCCGGCGCGACGCTCTGGACCGACTTCGCGCTTTTCGGCGACGCGCATCGCGGAATGGCAGTCGCCGCCGATCACATGAATGACTTCAAGAAAATCCGGGTCGGCCACTACGTAGAGCGCTTTCGGCCCCCGCACGCGCTCGCCAGGCACCGGCGTTCGCTGGCGTTCTTGGAAGCCGAGATGCGCAAGCCTCGCGACGAGAAAAAGTTGGTGATCGCCACGCACCACGCGCCGGTGCCGGCTCCCGCGGATCTCCACGATCCAGACCTCCGACCCACGCTCGAAGAGTTTTTGATGGTCGCTTATCGCAGCGATCTGAGGTCGTTGATGAGTCCTGAGTCGACAACAGAGGACAAGAACGAGCTGCGGCCAGCAGATCTATGGCTGTACGGGCACACCCATGAATCCTTCGACGCCGTGATCGGCAAAACCCGCGTCCTCAGCAATCCCAAAGGCTACGGCCCATGGCCCGGCCAGCACCGGACCTGTGACAACCCGAATTTCAACGAGAAGCTCATCATCGAGATCTGAAAGGGGCCGACCATGAACGACGCCGACTGTCAGAAGCACGCCGGCTGGCACCGACGCGACCCGTCGTTGCGGCGCCAAGATAGGCCTCGAACAACTGCATCACCGGGCCGATGATCGACAGGCTCGGAACGTCGATCTCTTTGCACTTGTCCTCGAGCTGGGAGACCAGGCCCTTCTCCCGCAGCGTGAACAGTTCGATCCCCGGCGCGCAGGCTCACCACCAATGGTCGGGTCCCCTAAGCCACGGGATCGGCGTCCAAAATTTGAATGCAAAGACATTTGGAGGTCGGCGTCTGTGGCACTCACGCAATCATCTGAGTCGGATAGGTGCATTGCTAGAGAAGGGAACATGCTCAAGCGCAGGTGCTGAGAGCGGGGAGCAAGAAATCTCCCAGCTGCGTCCACGCGGGAATGGTTTGCATGATGCATCATTCCGCTGGGATCTTGGCGACCTCTGCCAGAGGCCCCGGTTCTACTCGGATATCACCGGAAAAAGGACGCTCTTGGAGACCAATGAGTCCCAGCGCCATCACGACGGCGATTGAGAACACGCTGAGCGCCGCAATTTGCGCACCGGGCTTCTTCAGGTGCACCAACCCGATTGATATCTGTGTCACCACGCCAAGGATCAGGACGAGAATCCATTTGGCATCGAACGTGCGGTCGGAGGCCAACGCGAGTCGTTCGGAACGCGCGCTGCCCGCTCTGACTGCGGCATTTAGCAAGGCAGTCTGCACCGCCCCGCCCGCTGTTTGAGCGATCCGCGGATCGCTCACCTCTCGCAGCAAGGCGTCGTAGGCGGACTTAACCGAATTGGCCGCCTGATCCTGCGCCATCGCCGGCCACTCGTCGTCCACGAGGGCGGCGACGTATTTTGCCAGTACTGAGCGGACGCCGCGCATGTCCGAGGCGGACGCGATACTAACAGCATAGATGTTGCGCAGTTCCGCCGCCTCTGACTGTACCGCGCGGGTCGCTTGGCGGTTGCGATCGGTTATATCGTTGGCCAGAAATCCGGTCAGGAACGCAAACAAAACTCCGACCGTGCCGAAAAACGGAGCGACCACGCCTTCTATGCGGCGCACCGGCACGACCGTTGCGGGGCTGAAACTCGCGATCACAATGACAGCGCCAGTCGTCGCGTAAAAGGCGAAGAGGACTGCGAACAATTCAAATATTGGAAAGTCTAGCCAAGCTTTGATCATTAGGTTAGCCGATCCCCTGTTACAAGGCGGCGAACCCGACTAGAACATATGAGCATTGGGCCCCAAATAATATGTTGGTAGTGGAATCACAACCCTGGCCACGACAGAATGGTTCAGGGATTCGTTCATTCTGGCAGAATGTTTTCCATGGCTTTTGAAGGGCCGACTCTGGGCACGCCAGATCACTGGGCGCCTGGTCCGCATGTGCCAGCCTACGTAAAGCCTTATGTCAGCCGAGCAAGTCGGATGCCGCGGATGCAGAAGCGATTTGTGAGGCGATCCCTGCAATGCGGTTCCTACCGGCGAAGTCTGCCGAACAACAAGCCGCCGGCATGATTTGCGGACGCGGGAAATATTGATCAGGCAGCGTAGCAGCCTGACAATGCCGTGCACGTCTGCATGGCCGAATTGGGAATGGTGGCGAACGCTGGCTTGGTGAGCACAGCCGAGCTGCTGCCAACTCTTCGGGACGAAAACGACGACAGAATCCCTGATGCTGCCCGCTTTGTCCTGATCCAGCTCCCTGTCGCACCTCGACGGACGATTCGATCTCGACGTGGTGCCGAAGACCGGGTCCGCGACCTCGACGACGAGGACCTACGGGCCAAACCGCGCAGATCCAACTGCTCGCCTGCGCAGCCTCAGTACGCTCTCAGACGAAGCGCCGATCGAGGCCGATTACTCGATATGGTCCGCAGCGACCTCGACTCCTCGCCGGCGGTGATGTCGCTCGCGTGCTCCGATCGGCAAGCAAATGGCTTGCCTGCAAAAGACCATGATCAACGAATGCGGGTTCCTCGATCTTCTTGTGTCGGCAGCGAAGACCAGAAGCCCCTGGCCGAGTGGATCGAGGCCTTATCGCGCGACCCCGATCACGACTGCGTGTCTGCGGCGCTTCGAGATCACGAGTAGGAGGATCTCGAAAACTTCTTCCCGTGGATGACGAAGGACAGTCTTGACGCCCCTGGGGTACCTTTTTGACGCAATACGAGATTGCTACACCTATAGACTAACTCAATTTGCTATTGATATATCTCAATCGTCGTGAGATTCTGACTTGATCGCCAGCTTCGAGCAGCTGTTTCTGAATTTTCATGGGGAGTGTTGATGAGGACTGACTGGGAAGAACCGATCGCACGTATGGTAGGGCGTATCGAAGATACGGCTCGGCAGGTAGGGGACGCCTATCCACATTGGGCGAACCCGGAAAGCGGCACTTGGACTACAACTGCGAATGGGGATTGGACCGGCGGATATTGGTTGGGGATGCTTTGGCTTGCCTCTCGCGGGAATGGCGGCGAGCGCTTCAGGATTCTCGCGGAGCAAGGTTGCGCGCGCCTTGCGCCGCGCGTTACGGCCGACACCGCGTTCAAGGCCGCGACCTTCTATTACGGGGCTGGACTCGGCTCGCTGCTCGCCGGCAGCGAGCACGCCCGGGCGCTCGGCCTCGCAGCGGCGCGAGACCTCAAGCAGCGGTATAATCCGAAGCTAGGCCTGGTACCCCTCGGCGCGAATGCAGAGGAGGGCTCGGACGTAGGAGCGACTGCAAGCAGTGTCGATAGCTTGGTCGTCTCGCTGTTGCTGTTTTGGGCGGCTCGAACCGCCAATGACCGAGAAATGCGTGAGGTCGCCGCCAATCATACCGACAAGGTGCTGGGACTTCATCAGCGCGAGGACGGCTCATTCGTGCAGTCCTCATCGCTTGATCCCGCGACTGGAGAGATCTTACGGCGCTACACGCACAAAGGCTACAGCGAGAGCAGCGTCTGGGCGAGAGCACAGGCGTGGGGGGTCGTTTGCTCGACGATGAGTTACTTGTCCGGCGGCCCAGAAGAGCGGTGGCTTCAGGCCGCCATGAAGGGGGCCGACTGGTGGATCGCCCATGTGCCAGCTGACCGCGTGTCATACTGGGATTTTGACGATCCGCAAGCCCCCAACGTTGAGCGAGACACTGCCGCTACCGCCTTCATGGCGTCGGCTTTTCTAAAGTTGAGTTCGATTGCGCCCTCTGAAAGCAAGCGGCAACTATATCGGCAAGCCGGAGAACGGACCGCTTTGGCGCTCGTCGAACGTCATCTCACTCCGGTCGACAAGAACGATAAACGTTTGCCTGGCATGCTGGTCGAAGGATGTTTCAACAAGCGCGAGGATTCTCGCGCCGAGGACTACGTCAGCAATGCGGAACTCATCTTCGGTAGTTACTATTTGTTCGAGGCGCTCCATTTGCTTACTGGCAGATTGCCGCCTGCGGACATCTAGAACAGCACCCGCCGCGGGCCGGAGATCGCAATTATTGAGTGCGGGTGTGAGCGCCACGCTATAGAGGCAAAGCCGGGTCATCATATGGGCTCAACTCATCGCGCGGGCGATGGGGCCATTTTCCACCGCCGGATACATGTCGGCGGTGGAAATATGCGGCAGCGACCCGCGCTGCTGCCACAAATCGGAGAGTCTCAGCGCTTTTGGATTGTCGGCCGATTGATCGCGGTCCTCGGTTCTGGCACCCGGTATTGCAGCCAAAAGTCGAGTTGTCGCGGTCTATTTTGACGGGATTCGACGAGCAGACATCGAGCTTGGCTGGTTTGGCTCGAATGATCGCGAGCAAAAAGGAGGAGGATCTATTTCGGAGTATTAAGATTAGATGCCGTTATGCAAGGCGCCAGAACCTGGAGTGAGGACGATTCCGAGCCATTGGACTCGTTGCGGATGTCTCAACGGCGCGGCGCGCCGCCCTCCCCAGAACGGAGTGGGCGGCACTGACACGGCGGTATCCCTGGGAGTTAGGCGGGCAGACTGAGCTAGTCGCCTATGTAGACGCAGCCTCTCTTCTTGGCGATCTGATAGACGACCACACTCAAGAGCGCGATGAACGATCCGTAGATAGGGAACATCCAAGTCAGATTCTCGCGCTGCAACCATACGAGGAGATACGGCGTGGTACCGCCGAACAACGTGGCTCCGATTGCATAGCCGAGCGCGACGCCGGTAGTTCGCACGGTGCGCGGCATTAATGTTGTGGCTATGAAGTTGTACAGCGCCATGTTGCAGCCCACCATGGCTCCCCCGAGCAGCATAACAATTGAGTAGGTCAAAAGGCTCTGTTGCGAATAGAGCAATGTCAGGAAGAACGATGGGATGAGTAGCAGACGTATCATTATGAATGCGCGCGATGGCCGCACCTTGTCTGCAAAGGCGCCTATGGACGGTGAGAATATCATCCAGGAAAATCCCATAAGGGTCAGGATGCCGTACACCCAGGTGCTATTCTCCTTAAACACCCCATTGGCGATGTTGGGCAGACCGAAATTATATGTGTAGTTCGCAAGCTGCACGGAACCGACCACCAAAATAGCAGCGAGAAGCGACAACCGAACGCTCCAGAGCGTCTTCCATACGCCGCCGGTCGTTTCCTGAATGCGCGACATCTCATCCGCGCGGTGCATCGCGCGAGCGATCAAGGTTTCCGGGATGGCTTGGCGAAGAAAGATGATAAGCAAACCAAGCACGCCACCAACCGCAAACGGCACACGCCAGGCCCACTCGCGCATGACCTCAGGAGCAACGGAAGCACTCACCAAAAATGCGACCAGGCTGGCTCCGATTGAGCCCAGCATGACGAATGTACCATTGATCAAACCAAGGTACCGGCCCTCCTCTCCTGGCGGTGCCAACTCGATCGCGATCGCGTTAGCGACCCCCGCCTCAGCGCCCGTGGCAAGACCTTGCGCGAGCCGAAGAAGAACCAGCACGACGGTGGCCAGGGTCCCGACGTCCTTGTGAGCCGGCAAGACCGAGATCAGCAGCGAGGACAACGCCATTACCGTAACCGCGATCATCATGACGCGTTTGTGGCTGATGCGATCTGCAATTGGACCGAGCAAAGCCGCTCCCAACGGCCGTGCCACAAAACCCGCTCCGAACACCGCCAGTCCACCGAGCAGAGAGACGATTGGGTCATTGGAGGGAAAGAAGTGCGGCGAAAGAAACGCCGCCATGAAACCGTAGACTTGCCAGTCGTACCACTCAAGCGCGACGCCTCCGCCGAGGCCAATTGTCATTGACCTCGATGTAACTTGCTTGTCGGGGTGAACGAGTGCGATGGAGGGTTGTGCAGTTGTTTGCATGTGTCTGCTTCCGCTCGTTGCTGCAAATTCTTTAGGATTTCGGGGCGCGCGAGAGCGCGGGTCACTCATTGGCCGTAGCGAGCCCAGAGCAATACGTGTGAATTCAGAAGACCCGCGAAGTTGAGCAAGCCCAGGGAGATTTCGGGCGACACCGGTGCGAACGGATGCCTAAGCGACCGCAGGCGGCGGCTCCGCCTTTCTTCATCAAGATATTTCAAGTAGCGGTTCGCGCATGCGAGCTGACGTCGAAGCCCGTTCGATCGAATCCCTCTGCTCCCTTGCGCAATCGCGGGCGCCGATACCATCGCTGCGACCGTCGAGCCGACCGGATAGAGGGATTGAATGCGAAATTTGCTGCCACTCAGCGTCATCTTGTAGGCCGCGAGGGTCTTCACGACAGACCAAGGCGAGCCGAGCGAGCGCGGGAAATTTGATTGGAGACGCCACGTCACGACGGGAGCGCTGACGCGTACTGCAGGCGCCACGAGGGCGTCAACTGCCTCAGACGCGAATCCAGCAAGAACCTTGCGGCGATCCATTTCATCCCCGGAACATGGGCTGCATCTTTGTGCAGCATCTCAATTATCTACGAAGAACAACATAGCGCTGCCGCAATGTCAATAATGATGCATTTCATTTTCGTATTAGGCCATCTCAATTCGCTAAGCATACTGAAGGGTGCTGTAAGTTCACGCAGGCCACAGCCCTAAATACCAGCAACTTCTGTGGAATTCTCGAGAATTGACCTGCGTCTGGCTACAGATTGACCTATCCCATTTGGGATGACAATCTGACTTGCCGCGATTGGCGCGGCTCGCTCTGAAATGGAATTGAACCCCGTGCGACTGATCCAATTTGTATCTGCCGACGGTTGCCGCCATGTTGCAGCTCTCGCAGCCGGCAATTCGGACCCCGTTTTAGTGAAGAACGCGGCTAGCGTGCGCGACTTGGCGTTAGAGGCCGCACGCCTGCGACTTTCGCTCGCCGAGTGCATCGAGACCCATGGTTTCGGGGAGCAGGTCGACTACGATGCGATCGTCAGCGAGAAGCGGCTGCTGCTGCCTCTCGATCACCCGGACCCCTCCCGGTGCATGATCGCCGTCACGGGCCTTACGCATCTCGGTAGCGCCGAGTCGCGAGACGCCATGCATGCGAAGTTGGCCGCAGCCGACCTGTCGGATTCGATGCGGATGTTCAAGCTCGGTGTGGACGGCGGAAAGCCGCCGCCCGGAGCGCTCGGTGTCCAGCCGGAATGGGCCTATAAAGGCGACGGCTCCTGGGCGGTCGCCCCCGAACAACCGCTCACATTACCTTCCTACGCTGAAGATGGGGGCGACGAAGCCGAAGTTGTCGGACTCTATGTGATCGGCGAACAAGGTGAGGTCCTACGGGTGGGCTTCAGCCTTGGCAATGAGTATTCAGATCACGTGATGGAGCAGAGGAATTACTTGTACCTCGCTCATTCAAAGCTGCGGCAGTGCTCCTACGGCCCTGAGCTGCTCATGGGCGATCTTCCGGACGAAGTCTTTGGAACGATCCGCGTTCTGAGGGCCAGATCGCCTATTTGGTCCGGGAATTTTATTTCCGGCGAGAGCAACATGTCTCACTCCATCGCCAACCTCGAGCACCATCACTTCAAGTACCGCGCTTTTCGGCGTCCCGGGGACATCCACATCTATTTTTTCGGAGCAAGCAATTTAAGCTTTTCGGCCGGCGTCCGGCTACAGGGCGGCGACACGTTCGAAATCGAGTCTCCGACCTTCGGGCGGCCGCTGCGCAACCCCCTCGCTGCGGATGCGCAACAGGAAATCGTCAGGGTGCTGCCATTGTAAGTTGGAATCAGCTACGCCAAAGATTGGCATAGCGATCTATGGGCAATTTGAGATAAGCAATTAAAATGCAAAAATGGCATCCTCACCTGCGGGCGGGCAACGCTCCGCTCTTTCTCCGGCTACTCGAAGCTGTCGAGCGGGACATCGCAGCAGGAGTTCTTGCCGCCGGAACGAGGCTACCGACCCAGCGTGATTTGGCTGAAGATATTGGCCTCAGTGTCGGCACGGTGATCAAGGCCTATGCGGAGGGTCAGCGGCGAGGGCTGCTTGTCGGACACGTTGGTCGGGGGACGTTTGTCGCATCACAGCGCCCAAGCTCTGCGGCTGGAGGGAAGGTCGTTGATCTAAGCCTCAACATTCCGGGCCCATCATTACTGCCCAAGGTGCTCGCCGAGAGCTCATCAACGTTCCCGACGGCCGATATTTCCGATTACGTGGGATACCTGTCCCACTCGGGTGTTTCAGAACACCGGGAGCAACTCGCCAACCTATTTCGCGAAACAGGTTTCGATGCCAATCCGAACAACCTTGTCATTACCAACGGAGCACAGCACGGGATATCGCTGACACTCAGTTCGATCTGCCAGCCTGGGGACAAAGTCTTTGTCGAAGCCGGCACCTATCATGGTATGAAGTCGTTCGCGCATTTCGCAAAGCTCGAGCTTATTGGACTGCCGATGGACGGTGAAGGATTGCTTCCCGGGCCTTTCGACAAAGCGGCCGCTAGCGGGACAGCGCGGGTGCTTTTCGCCATTCCCACCATACAGAGCCCGACGGCGAGGATCATGAGTGCGGCGCGCCGCCGCGAGATCGTGCGGATCGCACGGAAGCGCGACATCCTGATCATTGAAGATGACGCCTATGGGTTTCTTGACGAGGCGAGCGAGCCACTCGCCTCGTTGGCGCCGGAGCGAACCTTCTATGTCAACACCCTATCGAAGTGCTTGGCCCCGGGTTTGCGTATCGGCATGCTCGTCGTACCCGAGCCGTACCTTGCGCAGATTCATCAAGCGATGCGCGCAACCTGCTGGATGGCCTCGCCAATCTCGTCCTTCATTGTGTCGGAATGGATCCGGACCGGAACGGCCGCCCGTGTGAAGCAGTCTCTGGTCCAGGAGGCGAAGAAGCGCGTGAAGCTCGCCTCCCAAATACTCAGGCCGCACATACGTCCAGACCACCCGGCAAGCTTTCATGTCTGGCTGGACCTGCCAAGCGACACTGCACAGCAGGTGGCAGCCCGTTCATTGCAGCGCGGCGTTATTACAACGCCTCCTTCGGCTCTCCTGGTTGAGCCCTCCTTGATCTCGGGGCTGAGGATCTCGATCGGCGTTCCCGAAAACATCGAAGATCTCGAATGGGCGCTCCGTCAGGTCGCAGCCGCATTAGAGGTCGGAAACGAAGCAAGTATGTCAATCATCTGAGTTGTGCGAAGGGACTTACCTCGCGCGCTCTCAACGAGACGCCACTGAGGCCCGGTGTGCCGCTTTGTTCGTTCCAGATCCGAAGGGTCTCTGGATCACGTTTAAACGCATGCCGCTCGATTCAATTTCGCCACGTCGGTCAATCGAATCTTGTTCGAGGCACGGCCTGGACATCAATCCTCAAATTTCGATCGGGATAGTTGCCGGTGGACCTGGACAAAGATGATTGAGCGGAACGCGAAGCATCGTAGCGCTTGCAGCGGCATCAGAAAGACGGCGAAGAGCAGACTCAACGTCGCCACGCCGAATACCCTGAAGGTCAGCCAGCTAGTCGGCTTCGTTTCCTCGCCCTCCTCGCTTATGCGAAAACACCCAGACGCCGTGACGCTGAAAGAGGTCTCAGAGGATTCACAACGACCAATGGCGACGGTGAACGCGATATTTATCCCGGCCAAGAGCCTAGTGCTCAGCTGGCTCTAGCATCCGTTATTCGAAAAACTTTCGCCCCCGAGCGCCGTCCCGCTCTGATCGGTTGCACGCCCCCGGCCCTCTCCGGCGGCCACAGCTAACTTCCGCTTAGCTGCTCAATGTCGCAAATCGCCGCTCCAAACTTCGATGATCAAGCTGCCTCCGCCTCAGGTGCCCATCGCAAGAACGCGCTATTGGGATATATCAATCTGATATTGAGATAGCATAATGTTGACGTAGGCTAAGGGCCGAGATAGCGTTTGGGCCAAGTCAAATGGGAGCGGGCTCTCCTACAGCGTGAGAAAGGCCTGACGTGATCGATCAATCTACTGCCTCCGACAGCGGGGGCGCCCTTCACGGCCTGGTGGTCCTGGAAGTCGGCATGGTCATGCAGGTGCCGCTTGCCGGACAGGTGTTGGGGGATCTCGGCGCAGACGTCATCAAGATCGAGCGACCGCAGGGTGACATCACACGCGGTCTCGATTTTGAAGCCACCCGCCTTGGCGGGATGAGTGCCTATTACGCGGCGATGGGCAGGAACAAGAGAACGCTCGCCCTGGATTTGAAGAACCCCGCCGCTTTGGAGATCCTCCTGACGCTGGTCGGTCGCGCCGATGTGTTAATGCATAATTTCCGGCCCGGCGTCATGGAACGGCTGGGTCTTGGTTATGGCGATCTCAGCGCGCGCAATCCTCGTCTTATCTATGCCGCAGGCTTCGGTTTCGGGGAAGCTGGTCCTCTTGCAGATCGGCCAGGTCAGGACATGCTAGCGCAGGCGTTTAGCGGCCTGGCACGGGGCGGACTGCAAGAGCGCCAGCCTCCGCAGCTGACCAACTCTCCTATTGTCGATTATGGCGCGGCCATGTCGCTCGTCCAAGGCATCCTCGCGGCCGTGATCGAGCGGCAGAAATCAGGCCGCGGACAAATGGTGTCGACGTCTTTGTTCGACGTTTCACTTGCGATGCAGCTGTGCGAGATCGCCAGTGAGAGCATCTATGGCGTGAAAACCAACTGGATACGCCAGGCGATGCTCGTCAGGACTGCTGACGGCTGGGTTGCCGTCGTGATGCTATTTCGCGACAATCCTCTTGGTTTGTTATGCCAGGCGCTCAACCTACCGGACATAAGTGCGCGTCCCGAACTCGCCACGCGTGAAAAGCAGATCGAAAATCTGGCCACGATCCAACATCATTGTGAGCCCGCCTTTGCGCACTTGACGACTGAGGAAGTGCTCGCACGCTTAGCAGCCGTAGACCTGCTTTGCTCACCTGTGAATGAAATTCCGGAGGCGATCAGCCATCCTCAGGCAAGTCAGAACGGCATCATGTGGCAGGTCGAAGTGCCCGGGCGCGGACCGGTGCCGCTCGCCGGGCTGCCGGTCCGACTCTCCCGAACCCCTCCGGCCGTGCGCATTCACCCGGCGACTGTTGGCGCGGCCACCAACGAGGTTCTGTCGTCCTTTGGCTTCTCGGAGCACGCGATCCAGGAGGCAAGAAGCAGAAAGGCTTTCGGCTAGGTCCGCCAAAAACTTTGATCGATGCCCACCTACGTCGTCCGTAGTCGAGAGGACACGCCGGCCTTGTCCTGATTGCTCGGGAGCATGGATGAAATCGAGAGGCGCTCTGGGTCCCCGGGGCTGGGGGCAAGTCACGCTATCCAAGCTAAGGTCAAGTTCTGGGTTTTCTCCCAGCTATTCTGGAGATTTCTTTCGTGATTCCAAAATCCGAACTTGTACTGTGCACCTCCCCGCTCGCGCACGTCCGTCTCTTGGCGATGAACAGGCGGGCGAAGCGAAACGCACTCAGCAATGAGCTGATCGCGGCGCTCGCGTCGGCCTTGCGGGAAGCCATTTCAGATGAGGACGTCCGCTGCATCGTCCTTTGCGGGACCGACGCGTACTTTTCTGCCGGCGCGGATATCAAGGAAATGCAGCTGCGTGGCTTCGAGGCCATTAACAATCCTGTCCGGCGCAACGATTGGCGCGACATCACGAACTGTCAGAAGCCGATTGTTGCTGCCGTAGAAGGGGTGTGCTTTGGAGGTGGTCACGAACTTGCGATGCTCGCCGATATCGTCGTCGCAGGCGAAGGCGCGCTCTTTGGGCAACCTGAAATCAACATCGGAGTTCTGCCCGGTGACGGCGGGACCCAACGGTTGACGCGTGTGGCGGGCAAGTCCCTGGCGATGCTGATGATCCTTAGCGGCCAGTCTATTTCGGCTCGTACAGCGTTGCAGGCGGGGTTAATCGCCGAAGTCGTCGAAACCGGTCATGCACAGGCGCGAGCCCTCGAAATCGCGGACATGATCGCTCACAAGCCGCCTCGTTCGGCGGAGCTTGCCAAGGCTGCAGTTTTAGCCGCCTTTCAAATGCCCCTCGATGCCGGCGTCGAATTCGAACGTCAAGCGATCCGGGTTGCTTTCACCACCTCTGATCAGCAGGAGGGAATGAACGCCTTCTTTGAGAAGCGGCCACCAAAGTACCAAGGCAGATAAGATCCTTTGCGTGATTCTGGCCTTGCGACGAGCAGGACCAGAAGCGAGCCGCGTGGAGAGCACCTCGTTCCTTGTGGGTGCCGAGTTTCGACAAGCTGCGATAGATGAGACGGGTCGTCGTTGCCCCCTCGTGCCGTGGCGACAGCTAGTCGAAGCCTTCGTCGCGCCCTGCCCCCCCTTGAGAAATCTCGAGCGGCACCGGCGATCGAGTCCGGGCGTCTGCGGAGGGATGCACGGCGAAAGCCACAAACGCAAGGGCGTAAGATGCCTGCGACGTCCTTGTAACGCTCGCGCGCGGTCGCGCTGCCAACGAAGCTCCCGGACGGCTAAAAAGATGCCGCTGCCGGAGCTTCTCCAACAGCGGCTCAAGTCAAGGGAGGAGGCAGACAACCGGTCTGCCAGCGGGCACGTTTGGCGCTGCGAAGCGCGCCGCAGGCCTTTGACCCGGTTTGTCTACGTTGGGCTCTTCCCAGAACAGCGCCGGAAAGCGGTATCTCGGCCTGGGGCAGATGAGGAAAAGGCTTCGTTCCGGCGGATTGCCTGTCACGAGCTATCGGACTGAAACATGCTGTGCGCGATCCCCTGCCCCGCGCTTAGCCCCGAGCCCTCAGTGGCATCGCAATACACAATTGAGCTATTCAAAGTTAGCAACGGCTTCAACAAGCTTCTCATCCTGGACCTCTGCCCCAGTGCACCCAGTCAATAGAATCCTTCTCCGCAGAACGCTCTGAATACCAGGTGATCTAGACCGGGCTGAAACCGCGTATAAGATCGGTGCAACGTCCAAACGGGTAATATTGGGTAGAAGCCGTGAAAGCGCCCCCTATTGGCAAAGTTGCGACCCGCCTGTCGGCCGCACCAAAACGCGCGACCGTGGAAATCTATGCACCGTCTTTGCGAAGCCTTCCGCAAGGCTCCATGCTCGTCATGGCCACCTTGCCCGTCATTGACTGGAATGACTGCCTTTTTCGAGACTTGCGCGCACTGCGGAGGACATACGCTCCTGTCTATGCGGCAATCATCATGATCGATCCCTTCGCGTGCTGGGAGGATGTTGCCGAGTTGTTGAACGAAGCCGGGATGACGGGGGTGATAAACTTCCCACCTGCATCCCTTCTTGAGCGGTCGACCGACGGCGTGCCGGTTGACACCGGACAGGAGCTCGAACTTCGGCGAATGGAATGGTTTGCGAGCCTGGGATTCAAGATCTTGTTCGCCGCCGGCAACGATTCTCAGATCACAACGGCAGAGAGGCAACTTGGCTCGCATCTCGACGGCATCATCTATTTACCGGAGGAAGCTCTCAACCTGACGATTGACGAAGAGATGGAGCTGGCAAGCCTTAGTCCGCGGAAATCGACAGTCCCCACGTTCGCGCTCGTCGACGGGTCGAGCTCGAAGCGCAAAGTGCAAAAAACCTAAGCGCCACGAGGTTATTCCAGGATCCGCAGCTTCTTCATCTTATTGTACAGGGTTTTTCTTGAAAGCCCGAGAGACCTGGCTGTCTTTCCGCGGTGAAGCTTGTTTCGTTTCAACCCTTCGATGATCCATTCGCGCTCAGAGAATGCCGATGTGGGCTTAGCGGGGGACGCTGCGTTCAACAAGGGTTTGAGCACCTCTGCGCTTATATGCGTGTCTTTCAGAGCGACAAGTTGGTTGACGATCTGGCGCAATTCCCTCAAGTTTCCGGGCCAATGATGGTCCGCTAGCGCCAAGAATGCAGACTTTTCTATTGCCAGCGTTTGCGCGTTCGCGTCTCCCTTGGCCTCAACCGTGAAATGCTGAATGAGTTGCGGAAGGTCCTCCAGCCGGTTTGATAGCGCGGGTAGCCCTATATCGAGCCCAACAAAGAAGGCAAGGAGGCGGGGACATAGAACACTTTCCAAACCGGCTGCCCGAGCCACTGTGGCGGTTGCGATGATCCGGGCGTTTGACCTTGCAGCGGATACGCCGTTCAGCGGCGTGAAGCTTCCCGTCTCGAGATAGTCGGCGAGCCGCTCTTGCCCATCCTTCGGGAGCTGATCGACATGCATCAGCAAGAGCGAAGAATCGCTTGCGGCTTCCAGGAGCGATAGTTGGCGTCTCCTGTTCTCGTCGCCCTCGGCGCCGAAGAGCGTGCCGACCATATCGATGGCCGGACCGGGGCGGCAATGAAACAGCGCCGGCTTCGTGTGCTTCCGATCGCTAAAGGCATGAACGAGGCTGGCTATTCGTCGTTTGCCTGACCCCGCCTCGCCCCAAACGAGCACGGGATTGGGATTGCTGGCCAAGCGCCTTGCAGTCTCGAGCACGCGTTTCATGATTGAGGACTGCGCGATGACGCCGTGCCTGAATCCGCTCAATTGAAGCTGGCGCTCAAGGAGATCGACCTTTTCCCGTAGTAAGTGAATGGTCTTAAAGCCCGACGTCACCTCAAGGACCGACATTTCAAGCGGGACGCGGTCGAGCGACGAGCCGCCGATGAAGCCTTGGACGCCCGTTTCGCGGCAGATATCCAAAAGTTCGTCGGGCTTGGTTATTGGCCCACCACCAAGCAGGCAAATCACGTTTCTGTCGATGGACTGAGCCGCACGCGCAACAGCGCTCGTTCGCGCGGCAAGCTCCGACAGACTGATCAGGGGCTCGGACCCGCTTTCCACGCCGCGGTTGAGATTGAAGTTGATGCAGATAGCTCCAGTGCCGGCGTCAACCATTCGTTTTACTTCGGATTGGGTCCGCGTATAGCCAATCGTCATCAGGCCGCGTTCTGAGGCCTTCACCAGGAACGCAATTTCTCGCGCATAGCCAAGACCGGATTTTTCAAGCAGTGACCTTCTGTAGTCATCAATGTGGATGATGGAAGGGAAGTTGGTGACTCCGGAAAAGCCCCACCTGATGATGCGATCGAGAAAGCGGTCGATATCGAGCTGCGGGTTGAAGGTACAGGCCCCGAAAAAGACCGGCAATTTTGTCGAGGGTAGGATTTCGGTACGGCCGAAGCCAGCCACGAATTCATTGGTATCGCGAATTGGAAGAATTGATGCAGGCGAGAAGCCACCCATAGCGCGAAAACGGCCAGCATTAAGAGCAAGCACGAAATCCGCGCCCGCGCGTTCGGCAGCGCGCGCAGTCATGCCCGATCCGATTGCCGCGCCAAGCACAAACGAACGGGAGTTTCGGAAGAACTGCCTGATCCCGCCGCTTTTTACGTAGTCCGCCCGCATGTGCATACCGGCCCCCACCTCCTGCACGGCAGGCTTTCGAAAACTAGCTCCAATTTGCCGGCGCATGCAAGCGTCGGAGTGCTTTTCCGTTCGTCATGAAGAGATGGCAGTCCGCTGGCGAAGCCGCAAGACGAACCTTGCCAACCCCATTCGGCGGCTCGGGCTTCGGCGCCTTTGCAACCACGGCTGCCTTGCCAGCACTTCCGTAGATGTAGGTGACACTTCCAAGATGCTCTACGAGATCGACGTCGAGCTCAATTGCGACCTCCCTCTCCTCCGCCGCGAATGGAGAGAAATCGTCCGGACGAATTCCGAGCGTGATCGGTTTTCCGACGAGCAACTGATCCGGTTGGACGGGGACGGAGACCGTGGCGCCTGCATCGAGCTTGACGTCCATGCCCGCCTTGTGAGCTGCCTCGATGTGGCCGTCGAGAAAATTCATCTTGGGCGAGCCAATAAATCCGGCCACAAACCGGGATGCCGGGTTGTGATAGACATCGTGCGGGGTGCCCACTTGCTCGATATTGCCATCCTTGAGCACCACGATCTTGTCGGCCATGGTCATGGCCTCGACCTGGTCGTGCGTCACATAGATCATGGTGTTTCCAAGCTGCTTGTGGAGCTTGGCGATCTGGACCCGCATCTGCACCCGCAATTCCGTATCCAGGTTTGAAAGAGGTTCATCGAACAGGAACACCTTGGGTTCGCGCACAATGGCGCGCCCAATCGCCACGCGCTGCCGCTGTCCGCCAGAGAGCTGCCGAGGCTTGCGATCCAACAGATGATCGATTTGCAACAGCGATGCCGTCTCAGCGACCCTGCTATCGATCCCGGCTCTCGCCACTTTGGCCATACGCAGAGGGAAGGCCAGATTCTCACGCACGGTCATGTGCGGATAAAGCGCATAGCTCTGAAACACCATGCCGAGGTTACGGTCGGCCGCATCAACGTCGTTGACGACCTCGTTATCAATCAAGAGCCGCCCGCCGCTGATGCGCTCCAGCCCTCCGATCATCCGCAGCAGCGTCGACTTGCCCGACCCCGATGGTCCGACAAACACGACGAATTCGCCATGATCGATGGTCAGGTCGATATTTTGCAATATCTGGATGGTCCCGTAGGCTTTATTGACCCCTTCCAAACGGACGTCAGCCATCAGGCTCTCCTCTGTCGCGGGCTTCCTGCCGGCGCCGGCCTCACCTCAATCTCCGCAAGGCAAGAAACGATGAAATCGGGCGGCGCCAGGAACGCATCCTCCCGGGGCGGCACCCCGGTCGTGACCAGCACGGTCGGAAGGCCCGCGCGCCTGCCTGCCTGAATATCGGTCGGAATCTGGTCACCGATCATCAATGTGGTATTGCGCGGGGTTCCAAGACGCGAAAGTGCTGTCTCGATCATATGCGGCTCGGGCTTGCCGACGATGACAGGCTCAACTTTCGTAACTGCGGCCACCGCGGTGATCATAGCTCCTGCCCCCGGCTCGAATCCGTCTGAGGTCGGCAAGAGCAGATCGGGATTTGTTCCAATGAACTCCGCTCCGTTCAGGATCGCCTCCACCGCAATCCGCAGCTTCTCATGTGTGATCTGGCGGTCCAGCCCCATGACCACCGCTTCCGCCGCTCGATCGGTGACCTCGAGCCCCACATCTCTGACAGCCTTGACGAGCGATGGCGCGCCGATGACGAATACCCGGTTGAGGTCCCGGTATTTCGCGCGGACGAGCTCGGCCGCAGTGATGGCGCTGGTAACGACGTCCTTGGGTGCAATAACAAGCCCGAAGCCGGCCAGTTTGCGGACGACATCTTCCGGCGTGTGGGTCGAATTGTTCGTGACAAAGCAGAATGGCAATCCGGCCGCCTGCCACTGTCCAAATGCCTGGATAGCATCGGCTATCGCAGCGTTCCCGCGATAAACGACCCCATCGAGATCCGAAATGATCGCTTCGACTGGCGGCCAGTCGATCTTAGAGCTACTGCTAGCCATTCATCAGCATCCCGCCGTTCACGTGAACGATCTGCCCGGTCATGTAGGAGGCCGCCGGACTCGCAAGGAAGACGGCAAGTCCAGCAATATCCTCCGGGACCCCCAGCCGTCCCAAGGGGATCCGGCCACTGTGGCGCGCTTCGGTTTCCTCTCGCGGACGCCCATGCATTGGCGTATCGATAATTCCCGGCGCAATTGCGTTCACATTGATTTTAAGGGGCGCGCATTCATAGGCGAGTAGTTTGGTCACGTCGTGGACGATCGCCTTCGACAAGCAATAATCTGCGCCGCCGGCCTGGTAGTTGAACACTGCCCCCTGCGAGGACAGTGAGGAGCCGACGTTGATGATGCGGCCGCCCCTGGCTTTCATGAAGCGGTCGATCGCCAGTTTTGAGCAGCGCAAAACAGCGACCGAGTTGACCTGGATAGTTCGCTCGATTTTCTCTGCATTGCCGTTCAGGAGCGGCTGGGCAGATTTGATACCGGCATTGTTCACCAGCACATCGAGTCGGCCAAAGCGTCTGGCAACCTCATCGAGAACCCTGGCGATATCGTCCTCACGCGAGACATCCATGGCCATCGGCAATGCGCCGTTGCCATAGGGCAAGCTTGCCAAAATGTCTTCGAGATTGTCCAGGTTAGCATCGGCGGCAAGGACGTTCGCCCCTCCCGCCCTAAATGCATTTACAATGGCCGAGCCGATGCCGCCCCCGGCCCCGGTGACGAGGACCGTTCTATCGGAAACTGAGAACCGTGTGGTCATTCCAACTCCAAGATCGTTTGGGATTTCAGAAACTCGTCAACCGCCTCTGCATTGGGCATGGAGTTTTGAGCGCCGCGCCGTGTCACACACAGGGCGGCGACAGCCAGCGCCTTCCTTACGGCTTCCCTTAGAGGCAACCGCTGGGCCAGTGATGCGGCGAATGCTCCGTTAAAGGCGTCTCCGGCCGCCGTTGTGTCGACGACCTTGACGGGAAAAGCCTGCAGAGCAAAAGAGCGCGTCGCGTCGGCATAATAGGCGCCCTGCGCCCCCAGAGTGATCAGCGCGGCGCTTGGCCCGAGATCAAGAAGCCGCAAAGCCGCGTATGCGGCACTGTCGAAGTCGTCGACCTCGATGCCCGTCAGTTCAAAAGCCTCCGTCTGGTTTGGTGTGACGAAATCGACGCTTCTCCACGCCGCCGATGAAAGCCCTGGCCTTACTGGCGCCGGGTTAAAGATGAGCTCGAAGCCTTTATCGCGCTTCAGCTCGAAGAGCCGGTTGAGCGCCGCGATCGGCATACCCATTTCGGCAACAACAATCGCATCGAGCTCGATGAATTCGGCCGCGCTCTCCACCATCTCCGGCCCCACGTTCAGATTGGCGCCAGGGTCTATGACGATCATGTTGGAGCCGTCATCACCGACCAGAACGAGGGCCGAACCGGAGACTTCTCCAGGACAGATCTTGATCGCGTCCGGGCGAACGCCAGCCTCACCCAATGACTGCAAGAGGGAATGACCGGCATCA